>JBGSHQ010000439.1:0-6640 GCA_041752095.1 Bdellovibrionia bacterium | reverse complement strand
ATACTTTTCCCGGAATCCATAGAATCTGAAATCGCTTCCCCGAGTTTACCCTGGGGAGGATTCTCAAGAGCATCAAGAATTTTTTTCATTTCACGCGGAGTAAACTCAATTCCTCCTGTTGCGGCAGCAAATCCATTAAACTCCCAGTTTAGAGTCGGGTCTGTATCTAGGCTATATCCAGGAATAGGCTTCCGTTTTCCATGAACACCCAGAGGGTTAAGAATCTTCGACTTCAGAATTCCTGAAAATGAGCGGTGATAAACCTTTTCCAGCACAAGCCCAAGAGTCAGATAACCCCAATTTGAATATTCGCGGATTCGTTTTTCCCCAGCCGTTAACGCTGGGAGAGTATACCTCCTAAGCTCCGCAAGAGTTTCTTTTGAATCTAAATTTTTCCAAGGATTATTAGGATCCCGTTCAGAAATTCCAACTGGAGCACTCGGAAGACCTGATTCATGAAGGCCGAGTTCTTTAATCGTTATGACTCCCGTCGAAGTCCCTTCGAAATCCTTAAAAATCTCATCTAATCTCGAATCGATTCGAATCTTCCCGTCGAGGATGGCAAGGTGAATAAGAATTCCTGTAAAAGTTTTCGAGACGGAGCCGATGGCGAACGAGTCTTTTCCTGAAAACCCCGTCAGAGGCTCGATCGTTTTATTTCCTGCAAAAAAAACTTTAGAAACTCCCCCCTCACGAACCGCCGCCCCATATCCGAAACCTAACCCTAATTTAAGTCGAGCATCGATCCCTATCCGAAGCCGTTCTTCTACGGTTTTCGTGGCAAGCGCTGGATCTGGATCGGCTTGTGGAATTCGCTCGACCACTGGAGGAGAGCTTGCGCATCCATTACTGACTAAAAGGGAAATCACTAATGGCATGATCATCATTAAACCCGATCTATTCTTCATTTTTCTTCCCGAGCCACGCTATCCATCGCGGCCTGAAGTGCGCGGTCATGCCGTCCACACGATTCGCATCGTCCACACGGTTCATCTCCCGCATGGTAGCAACTCCAAACGAGATCATGAGGAAATACACGAGAAAGTTTTTGGAGCCTGAGACAGATTTGGACCTTATCCATCTGGGTCGTGTAGCAGTAGACTTGGACACCATTCATCGTCGAGTAAGATAGCGCGCGTGTGGATTGATCTAAAAATGCTTCCGAGTTATCCGGGAACGTCGTTGCTTCCTCGCGGTTAAAACCCACGACCACTCGACTTGCGCGAAGTCGTTCAGCATAAGCGGCTGCTAAATTAATGAGCACGCCATTTCGATTCGGAACCCAGACGGATTTCGCTGACTCTGTAATTTTCGAAAGCGTATCGAGTTCGGAGTGCAGGAGTTCTGGAATGTCCTTCGACTTATCAGTGAGGCTACTCCCGCCTAGAGCACCTAACCAGGGTATCGAGATTCGTTCGACCTTAACGCCGTAATATTCAGCGATCCGCTGGGCAGCTTTCCACTCCTGAACTGCTGACCTTTGACCGTAATCGATGTGTAGAGCCAGTAAGGCGGTATCGGATTCGACTGCGAGTGCAAGATTCGCGGACGAGTCGAGTCCACCGCTCAGTAGAACGATACACGGCGTGCGGGATGGCTTAGACGGGGTCAGTGGTTCTGACGACTGTTTTGCGGGCGACATCTGCCTTCTGTTCTAACCCGTAACGGCGCCAGCTTTCCACCCCGCGCATGATGTCTTGATAATATTTTAAGGTTTTCTCAGGCTTGAAAGTCGGTTTCGCCCTGAGCTGATCGAGCCGGTGCGGGCCCATATTATAGGCTGCGAGGTGATAATAAGGAGAAAGCCCACTGTACCGCTCTTTTAAGTCCCTGAGGTAGGTCAGGCCGAGAGTTAGATTTAGAAAAGGATCTTTTAAATCGAGCGCGCCCCGCTTCCCCGATACGACCCGAGCGGTCCCAGGCATGATCTGCATAAGTCCCACAGCTCCAGCCGGACTGATGATGTCTGCCCGAAAGCTCGACTCGACTTTTATCACCGAAAGCACAAAAGCAGGATCAAGCCGGAAATCGATACAAAGCTGATAAAGGTGGGCTGCCAGCTTTTTCGTATACGCCTTACGATCCTTAACGGATGTAGGAATTCCTTGAAGCTGGTCGAAAAGAACGGTCTCGATCGTCGACTTCGTCAGCGAAGCAAACGCCCCCCCACGGTAAAACCGAAAGATCGGATAGATCATCGAGTCGCCGACATGAGTTTCAGCAGAAACACCGAAAGGCGAAAGGAATGAAGCGGTTAGAGTGAGAGCGAGGATCGCAAGACTCCAAAGGGCGGTAAGACGTACTACTTTCATCAAATAAACCTGTGGGCCTGGGTTACTGAAGTAGCCCGTAAGGTGTCAAAGCTATCATGCGCCGCTTCTAGACTGAATTAATCCGGCTATTGGACTTTAAAAGTCTAAAGGGGCACCTTCTAGAGTAAGCGACATGTGGTACGCATCCTCACCATTACTGTAAAAGCTCTTTCGATACTGGGTGATGGCGAATCCTGCGCACTGATAAAGCCCTACGGCAGAAAGGTTTGATTTCCGGACGTCGAGGATCAGGTGCTTAGCCGCCGTCTTCAAGCCTTCACGGACGACTGACTGCAGTATTTTCTTTGCAAACCCGTGCCCTCGGTAAGGTAAGTCGACCACGATATTCAGGATTTCGATCGACTCACCCATCGTCCAAAAAACACAGTAGGCCAGGATCTTCGTATCGGTCTCATCATCAGTGAGGACCCAAGTCGTCGAGTAGGGCTTTTCCATCTCGCCCAGAAACCCATCGCGTTTCCAGGGCGCCACATGAACTCGGGCCTCAATCTCGACCAATAGGTCAAGGTCATCAGGCGTTACTGGCCTTATCGATGTGCTGGCTAATTCAGGTTGATCCGTCATAGAAAGTGGCCCCTTTCTACCGACTCTCACGAGTCAGAGCAAGACAGGAAGACCAGGAAACTGGAAGCGATAACTCGCGTCCCCTAGATCACTTTCTGGAACGGGATAAGGAATATAAGGTCCAAATCCAGAAAATGTTATGGATTGAGGAACATGCCGTAGAGCCGTCATCGTAAAAAACGGCTCCTGCATGACCGGATGAATCGATCGATCGGACTGTTTTCGAACAAAAAGATTCACTGCCAAATCGGAATGATACCGGGTTGCGGCTAACCATTCGACCTTGTTAAACGAAGACGGATCAGCTCGCTCCGGTGGATAAAAAACCCCTCCTATTTCGCCAAATTTATCTTCTGCTAGCGATGGAAGGAGAGCGTAGCCAGGAGAAAGCCTGAGGCTGACCTGAATTTCTGCAAATTCTCCAGGATTCAGCAAAATTCCTTTCTGATTTTCTAAGGAGGTGGCGCCACTTCCAAATGGAATAATTGGGCGAACTCCACCGTCTGCGGTTGTAACCCTGGGCTCTGACATATCAAATTCCGATTTGTAGAGAGTAAACCAGTCACTCGGTGGAAGATCCATTCGAGTCTTGTCGCGTGAAAACATCGAGTAAAATCTTTGGCTCAGTCGAAGAGCAACTTCTCCCACTAAGAGATGAACTGACGGAATGAATTCTACGGGAGTACGGGAAGTATTCGTCAGTCGGATCAGCCTGAATTCTAGCTCCCCACGTTTCACGTAAGTATGAGAAATATCCGAGGTAGTTAATTCGTAAATCGGATCGACCTTAATCCCAAATTCGTCGGCATACACCTGATCCCCGAGCTGAAGGTTAACTCCCTGAGATTGACACCCCGCAAGGCCAAATAGGACTAATGACAAATACCCCGAGAAAAAGACGCTTAAACCCATTTTCATAAAAACTCCTTAGCCCCTGAGGAGCAAAACGTCGGCCAATCCACCTCCGCACTAGAAAAAGGACGCCACCTTCAGTAACTTCTGAAGGGTTATGAGTAACACCACCGAAAATCTTGCTGACTTTAAAGAACCCGAAATCACTTCGAAGGTAGAGCGCATGCGCCACTCGGCTGCGCACGTCATGGCCCACGCTGTGAGAAACCTCTATCCAAACGCGAAGTTCGGAATCGGGCCCACGATCGAGAACGGATTCTATTACGACATGGATTTAGGTCCTGACGTAAAACTCGTTCCAGAAGATTTAGAAAAAATCGAAGCCGAGATGAAGAAACTTACGAAGGCGAATTCACAACTCGTAAAATCGGCACTCCCGATTAGCGACGCGATTTCGAAGTTTAAGTCCGAGAACCAGACCTATAAGGTTGAGATCATCCAGGCGCTCCAGGCAGCAGGTGAAACCGAAGTCACTCTTTTTACCGAAGGCGACTTCGCTGATCTCTGTAAGGGTCCACACATCATGCGCGCAGGTGATATCGGGAACGGATGGAAACTCATGTCCATCGCAGGCGCTTACTGGCGGGGTAAAGAGACGAACCCGATGCTGACTCGCATCTACGGCGTGCTTTTCGAAAAGAAAGCTGAGCTTGAAGAGCATTTAACGATGCTCGAGGAAGCGAAAAAGCGCGATCACCGAAAACTCGGAAAAGAGCTCGATCTTTTTTCGTTTATTCCAGAAGCCCCTGCTTCACCGTTCTTTCACCCGAAGGGAACGACGATTTATAATCGCCTCGTTCAGTACATGCGCGATCTCTATATCCCGTATGGTTATGATGAAGTGATTACGCCACAGATCATGGATGTCGTGTTCTGGAAAAAATCCGGTCACTACGACAACTATAAAGAGAACATGTATTTCACGAACATCGATGAGCGTGAGTTCGCCGTGAAGCCGATGAACTGCCCGGGCCATACCTTCATCTATTCTTCTGCGAAACGTTCTTACCGTGATCTCCCAATTCGTCTTGCAGATTTCGGTCGCCTCCACCGATATGAAAAGTCGGGCGTGACTGCAGGACTCACCCGTGTTCGCACCTTCTGCCAAGACGATGCCCACATCTTCTGTATGCCGGACCAGATCGAGAGCGAAATTACGAAGCTCATCGATATGATTTTAAAAACGTATGAATTCTTTAATTTCGGCGACGTCGAAATTAATCTATCGACTCGGCCTGAAAAGAAACTGGGCAGCGATGCACTCTGGGATACCGCTGAAGGCGCTCTTAAAAACGTGCTCGATAAATCTGGGAAAAAGTACGTCATTAATCCCGGCGATGGTGCGTTTTACGGACCGAAGATTGACTTCCGTGTGTCGGATGCTCTTAAGCGGAAACACCAGCTTGGCACGATCCAGCTCGATTATCAGATGCCGGAACGTTTCGGGCTTGAATACACTTCTCCTGAAAATACTCCACTCCGCCCCGTCATGGTCCACCGAGCTGTGTTTGGGTCTCTCGAGCGTTTTATCGGAATTCTGATCGAGCACGTTGCAGGCGCGTTTCCTTTCTGGCTTGCCCCGATCCAGGCCCGCCTCGTTCCGATCGCAGATCAGAACAAGGAATATGTAAACGCGTTTAAGAAAGAGCTCCTCACACTCGGCATCCGAGTCGATGTCGACGCGAGAAACGAAACGATGGGACTAAAAACGCGTGAAGCACAGATGGCGAAAATTCCATTCTCGCTCGTTGCGGGCGACCGCGATATTGCGGCCGGTGGTTTCGCTGTTCGAAAATACGGAGAGACTGCGATGAAGGTATTGACGAAAGCCGAAATTATCGTGCTCTTTACGGAACTGAATTCGCTGCCTAAAAAAGTCGCTGAAAGCGTTGCCACCTAATGGCAAATAAAACCCACAGACACAAGCAGGCGGTCATTTTTGATGTGATGTACGGCTTCATTCCCATTACGGAATGGGAAGAGAAGATCATTAACTCCCCCTTCTTTCAGCGCCTCAGGTGGATTAAGCAGCTTGGGTTTGCGAATTATATTTTCCCTGGGGCCGAGCATAATCGATTTGCGCACGTCATTGGCGTGATGCACTCGATGGATCAGATGATCCGTTCGCTGGGCCTTGCGGTATCGGATGATGAACTTTTTAATCCTAAATCACGAA
This sequence comes from Bdellovibrionia bacterium, assembly GCA_041752095.1. Taxonomy (GTDB): domain Bacteria; phylum Bdellovibrionota; class UBA1018; order UBA1018; family UBA1018; genus JACMQW01. Next base: position 655 of record JBGSHQ010000439.1, on the reverse strand, counting down.
GCGAGGCGGCCCTTCTCCATAAGAGCTTACGGATAGCGGCCCTCCTGCATGATCTCGGCACATTTCCATTTTCGCATTCGATCGAACACGCATATATGCGCCACGGAAATGCTTCTCGTAGTGAGCGAAAAGCAAAGGGTGGAAAAACGAAGGCCGCAAAAGAACTTGTAAATAATCACGAACACCTGGGCGCGTTTATCATTAAAAACACCCACTATAAGGGCGGCATCACGGCCACCCTTCAGGAGTTTGGTCTTGATGAGCAGATGATTTCAAAAATCATTAAGGGTGAATCACCCTATATGATCGCAAACCAACTCATGCACTCTGATCTCGATGCGGACCGAATGGACTACCTCCTCCGCGATGCGCATTATACGGGCATGAAGTACGGACAGTTTGACCGCGCCTATATCATGGCGAATCTCGTCGCCTTCGATGTACCGGGTGGGCAGAAGGCATTCGGAGTTCGCGAGAATGCGCAACACGCGGCCGAAGACTTTTTAATCGCGCGTTTTAGCTGGTACTCCCAGGTCATTAAGAACCAAGCATCGGCGAAGTTTGATGTGATGTCTTCGCACATTACGAAAGCGCTTCTCGAGCAGGACCTTCTTTATCAGTTCCATGATCTTCTTTCGATGATTGAAGAGAAGGA
>JBGSHQ010000438.1:0-7060 GCA_041752095.1 Bdellovibrionia bacterium | reverse complement strand
GAGATCGTACGCAATAGGACCTAATGCGGTATCGGAAGCCTGCAGCAGAATATTACTCGAAGACTCATAGACTTCGACAGTTACAGTCGTGCCAACGGGGCCATCGACATAAATTTCGGCTTTTCTTAAGTAAGTCGGGCTAGAAACATTAAATTTTTGGGCAACGTAGACATCTCCCGTAGAAGCAACGACTCCGATCGTACCGGTATAGCCCGTAACTCCCACAGCCGGCGCATTTATAGGATACTGGCAATTGTTTCCGCCGCAGTCTAAAGCGCGAGATGCACGATCGACTTCAGCCTGTGGGCCGACACCACTCGGCCAGTTCGTAATAATTTCGACCGATCGATCACTTCGCAGATCGTAAACGACTCCTCGACCGATTTCGAAATAGTTCGATTCACTTCCTTTATCATCGTCCTGACCGATCACTCCACTCGCACAAACATAAGGATCATTCACTCCTACCACCTGAATGAGTCGAACATCGCCAGGAGGAACTTTTAAACCGACGGTGGCATTTCCACCATCGAGATATACGGGAGGAGAAATCACACCTCGATACGAGCAGTAATTTCCAGGCACGGAGAGTGTCTTATTAAAAATGGTCATGGGATCACCCTCAGGGTTACCCGAAGAGTCTGGAATGCTCGGACCCGTTACATTCACGGCGTAACAGCTAAAACCGGTTGCGACCTGCGGGGGCGCAAGCCCGATGAGTAAACTTCCAGAGTTTAAAAGTGAGAATCGTCCTGAACGATCTTGAAATGAGGAAAGATCGAGCAAAAGGGAAGGACTGGTTTCACTTTTTTTAAGCGAACAGCCCGTGAGCCCGAGGGCAACGACCGTGGATAAAAATAGGGATAGATAACGAATCCTTCGCATGTACGTACAACCTTTGGTTAAATCATTAACCTAACTTAATAATTATGATCCTAATAATGCAGCGTGGCAAGAGCGTTTAGTGGAATATATACTCTTTAATATCAATACCTTACCAGTAAAATTGGGGGACTCTACGACTTCGGTTAACCGAACTCACCCCAACCCTACTCCTCAACTAACATCTGTTTAAATACGAGCCTGAGTTTAGCCGCGACCTCGATCCCGAGTGATCCTGAATGAACCTTCAGTCGCTTCTTCGAAACGACCCGAATCTGTTCACACTGAACCTGGCCCGCAGTCGAATTAAAATGACAATCGACCCGAGTCGGCCACGATTTCATCTGAGTCGTGAGTGGAGCGACGATGACGATATCTAAAGCTGCATTCATCGAGTCGGGCGATACGACGACACCATAGCGAAAACCCGCTTGTTCGCGGCCTTTTACGGGGTCGAAATCGATTCGCCAAACGCTTCCCCGCTGAATGTTTGCGCTCATAAATCCGAATCAACCCATTCTTTATCTTCTGCGGTCAGCTTCGGTGAATCAAAATACCAAGTCGTGTGGTGTGGGAGCCGTTTTAAAATCACGATGACTCCTTCCTGGGAGAAGTACTCATACTCGTCATTCGGGGTAAAACCGGCTGTCTTTAAGGAGTCCTGAGGGAGTCTAAACCCGAAAGAATTACCGATCGCTTGGAGCTTAATTGCTGGCATAAGGGCCTCCGTGGTCTTTATTATAACAAGTTATAACTTATAGTACAAGACTGAATTTTACCCCACTTGGGTCCGCAGGAAGCACCAATACAAAGGCCCAGCCACCTACCAGGTGACCGGGCCTTAAACTTAAATCACTAGAATCCGCGCGTGCGCCTTGGGCGCCGCGAACTTATCCCTTAGCCTTCTTCTCTTGGTACTTCTTCACCATTTCGTCCTGCACGTTACGTGGGACTGGCGAGTACTTTAAGAATTCCATCGTGAACTCACCCTTACCCTGGGTCGCAGAGCGAAGATCGGTCGAGTAACCGAACATCTCGGTGAGTGGAACTTCAGCTTCGATGATCGCGTAACCTTCGTTCGTGCCCGAGTTCAGAATCATTCCACGGCGCTGGTTAATCTGACCCATGACGGATCCTTGGAATTCTTCTGGAGCCTGAGTCTCAAGCTTCATCATCGGCTCGAGAACGACTGGTCCTGCTTGTTCGTAAGCTTCACGGAATCCCATGAGAGCAGCGGTCTTAAAGGAAAGTTCGTCGGAGTCGACATCGTGGTAAGCGCCGTCGTTAATGGTGACGCGAACACCGACAATCGGGAACCCGATGAGACGGCCTTCTTTAACCGCTTCTTGGAATCCTTTATCGCATGCAGGGATAAAGTTACGTGGAATCACACCCCCGCCGATATCATCAACGAATTCGTAAGTGACTGCTGCGTCTGCTGGCAGAGGCTCAACCACTCCGGCCACGCGGCCGAACTGTCCTTTACCACCGGACTGTTTTTTATGGGTGTAGTTAAACTTTGCCGCTTTCGTGATCGTCTCACGGAAGGCCACCTGAGGCTTACCGACGACAACTTCGCAGTTATATTCACGCTTAATACGTTCACAGTAAATTTCGAGGTGGAGTTCGCCCATCCCGGAAATAATGGTCTGTGCGGATTCTTCATCGCGGTGAACTCGGAACGTCGGATCTTCCTTAGTGAACTTGTTAAGCGCTTTCGAGAAGTTCGTCTGTCCGGTTTTATCCTTAGGCTGAATCGCAAGCGAGATAACAGCGTTTGGAACGAACATCGAGGTCATCGTAAGTTTCGACTTACCATCACCGAAGGTATCGCCCGATGCGCAGTCCACACCGAAAAACGCACAGATATCGCCAGCCGATGCCACTTCGATATCGTTCATTTCAGAAGAGTGCATCTGCACGATCCGAGGAACCTTAACCTTCTTATCGTTTACGTTATTAAAAATGGTGTCGCCCTTACGAACGGTACCCTGATAGATCCGCATGTAAGTGAGCTGTCCGTAACGACCGTCATCGAGTTTAAATGCAAGCGCGACAAGCGTCTTTCCAGGATCACTCGAGAGAATCACCTTTTCTTCATTTTTATGCTGATCGAGCGCATAGTTTTCACGCTGAGTAGGATCTGGAAGATAATAACCGACAGCATCGAGAAGAACCTGAACGCCTTTATTCTTATAGGCCGATCCCATCATAACGGGTGTGAACTCTAATGAAAGAGTCGCCTTACGAATCGCTTCGCGAAGTTCTTTTTCGGTGACGTCCTGACCTTCGAGGTACTTCATTCCTACGGTATCATCGAATTCACCGACCGCAGCGATCAGCGTTTCACGGAATTTCTTACACTCATCAAGAATGTCGGCAGGGCATTCTTCAATGCGCTCTTTTTCACCGTTTTCACCGTCGAAATAATGAGCCTTCATCGTGACGAGGTCGACAACACCTTGGAAACGGTCTTCTGCACCGATCGTATAAGTGATGAAGTGAGCATTATGTGCAAGCTTATCAATCAGCATTTGGCGGCCGCGGAACGGGTTTGCTCCCGCGCGGTCCATCTTATTAATGAAGCAAATGCGTGGAACCTTATAACGCTTCATCTGGCGATCGACAGTAATAGACTGGGACTGAACGCCTGCAACCGAACAAAGAACGAGAACAGCGCCGTCTAGAACGCGAAGGGAACGTTCCACTTCCACCGTGAAATCCACGTGGCCGGGAGTATCGATCAGGTTAATCGTTAAATCTTTCCACTCGCAGTAAGTAGCTGCGGACTGAATGGTGATCCATTTTACGCGCTCGAGAACCAACGAGTCCATGACAGCTCCGACGCCGTCCTTACCTTTAACTTCGTGAATCGCGTGAATCTTATTCGTATAGAATAGAATCCGTTCGGAAAGAGTCGTCTTCCCTGAGTCGATGTGGGCAGAAATCCCGATATTCCGAATTTTATGCATTTCAGCAAGAGTTGCCATGAGTCGTAGGTCCTTTACGGTTCCGTTAAAAAGTGAAACTTAAATTATAGGATATGACCTAATAACTTCGATAAGCCCCCTTAATCAAGGGCGAAGTCATATAACGCGCTTTGCGTCATGTAATTGATTTCCCGGTAATAACGAGTACTGTAAATCCACACTATGAAAAAACACCTTTTCTGGATTGATCTCGAGATGACTGGGCTTGATGAAAACCGCGATCATATCCTCGAAGTAGCGGTGATGATTACGGATATTGAACTGAATCCCGTAGCTGAATACGACCAAGTCGTTTTCCAGCCGAAAGAGGTCGTCGATGGGATGAACGACTGGTGTAAAGAGCACCATGGGAAGTCGGGTCTGACCGCTGCGATTCCTGGGGGTAAACACCTCACCGAGGTCGAACAGGATCTCATGGGGCTCATACAGAAATATTTCAAGCATGACGAACGCATCGTGCTCGTCGGAAACTCGGTCGGCAACGATCGGCGGTTCATTGATAAATATATGAAGAAGTTTGCGGGTCGGCTCCACTACCGCCTAGTCGATGTCAGCTCGTTTAAGGAAGTGTTCCGTGATCGGTACGGAATTAAGTTTGAAAAGAAAAATTCGCACCGTGCGCTCGGTGACATCGTGGAATCGATTAACGAACTGAAGCACTACTTAAGCTTCTTCGACGCTAAAGCAGGAAAGCCCCTCGCATGAATGTGGCTGAGAAAAAACGACCGAGTTTCCATAAAATTTACCTCGACCTCGCACGCGTGCTTGCAAGCCGATCGACTTGTAAGCGCCTCGCTGTCGGTACCGTCATCACTTCGACCGATTTTAGAAAAGTTTTAGCCGTGGGCTATAATGGAAACGCATCGGGCCTTCATAATGGTTGCGACCGTGAAGAGCCTGGCAACTGCGGATGCCTTCATAGTGAAGAGAATGCCGTCATTAACTGCGATGCCCCCCGCGTGGTCGAAAAAGTCGTGTTCGTCACTCACCTCCCGTGTGTGATGTGCGCAAAACGGCTGATTAATCTCGGGAATGTAAAAATGGTTGTTTACGGTGAAGACTACCGGATTCGTGATTCGGTCGAACTCCTTCAGTCGGTCGGAATCACGGTTAAAAAAATTGATGAACTGGAAACCCCTTAAAATGCTCTCCCCTTTGCGAATGTTATCCGCTCTATCTCTTCTTCTTATTTCTTCTTGTGCAAGCCATCCCATAGCGAGCGAGCCCTTAGTTGGAATTGGTGCGGGGGCCCTAGCCGGAAAAAGTTCAACCCTCACTCGAGAGAGCGCAATGTTTCGTGCGAGACAAGTTCACTCGATTTCCTACCAACTCTGGTTTGAGATGGATGCAGAAAGCGACGAATTCCAAGGGCGAGCCAAAATAGCGTTCTCCACTCGAGATCAAGCCTTTCAAATTTTAAAAAAGGTACGACTCGATTTTACGGGTGGAAAAATTTCTGTACTCGTCGTGAACGGAAAAACCTGGGATACTGAACAGCTTAAATCCTATAACGGTGAGTGGATCGATTTACCAAAATCAGATCTCGTTATCGGGCAGAATAAAGTCGAAATCACCTACTCGCATCCCTATTCGAAAACGGGCAGTGGTTTTTACCGTTATAAAGACTCAGAAGATGGGAATGTTTATCTCTACACCGACATGGAACCCTACGATGCGAACCTCGTATTTCCCTGTTTTGATCAGCCGGATCTTAAAGCAACTTTCGAAGTGACCGCCGAAGCTCCGCCTGAATGGACCGTGATCGCGAATATGCCCGCGCGGGATAAAACGAAGGTTGATGGGAAACTTTCGTGGCAATTTCCTCCAACACCTGTGATGAGCACTTATCTTTTCGCCCTCCTCGGAGGCCCCTGGAAGGAATGGAAAAATGATTACGAAGGAATTCCTCTTTCGTTATTTTCACGTCAGTCTGTTTCTAAAGGGGTCGATTTTAACGAATGGTTCAGAGTCACTAAAGGCGGGCTCGCTTTTTTCACCGAGTTCTTCGGGCACCCCTACCCTTACGTCAAATACGATCAGATTCTGGTTCCCGATTTTAACTCGGGTGCGATGGAAAATATCGGAGCAGTCACCTTTAACGATCAGAGGCACATCTTTCGAGGCGTAACGACTGAAGAACAGCGCCGCGATCACGCCGACACGATTCTCCATGAGATGGCACACATGTGGTTCGGAGATCTCGTGACGATGCGCTGGTGGAACGGGCTTTGGCTAAACGAAAGTTTCGCAACCTATATGGCGTCGGTAGCAATGGAGCGCACGAAACTTTATCCGGGCGCGCCCCAAGATTTTTTCTCCGGAATGAAACGCTGGGCGTACGGCGAAGACCAAATGCCGACGACCCATCCGATCGAAACATCGGTGAGCGATACCCAGCAGGCGACCGCAAACTTCGATGGCATCACTTACGGAAAAGGAGCTGCAAGCTTAAAACAACTTCACTACTTACTCGGAGATGATGACTTCCAAGAGGGACTTAATCGTTACTTCACGCGCTTCGCAAACCGGAATACTTCTCTCGCAGATTTTATGGGCGTACTCGGGCAGTCAGCAGATCGTTCACTCGCCCAGTGGACGAAGGCATGGCTTCAGAGCACGGGCTATAATCGGATCGGGGTCGATGTCGCGTGTGATGAAGATCAGAAAATTTCTAAATTAGACATCACCCAGTCTGCCGAAGGAAAAGGGAATCTTCTTCGTCCCCATAAACTTGCGGTCGGGCTTTATTACCGCGATTTTTCTGGAAAACTTTTTCGGAAAGATGCTGCGTTTCCAGTCACGATCGATGATGACCGTGAATCTGTAACCGAGGCGATCGGGAAAAAATGCCCGGAACTTATTCTTCCGAACGAGGAAGATTATGGATATTTCGCGATCGACCTCGATCCGAAGTCGTTAGAAACTGTTCGCACTTCTTTAAGTCGGATTTCTGATCCTTTCACGCGACACCTCCTCGTATTCACGCTCTGGGAGATGGTGAAAAACGGAAAATGGAAAATTGCTGAGTTCGGAGATGCGGCACTCGGCTGGCTAAAGACCGAAACGAATAAAACACTACTCGTAGACTTAGGTGAGATGCTGGTCAGTACGAGACACACACGTATGAGCGTGGCTCGTGTTCTTGAAGGCGAGGCTCGGAAAAAATTTGTGGGCGAACTATTCGCTCT
>JBGSHQ010000437.1:0-6370 GCA_041752095.1 Bdellovibrionia bacterium | reverse complement strand
GAAGCCAGAACGATTTGGCCTGAAAGTTCAGCGGCCATGAGGTTTAAAATCGCAATTTCACGAAGTACAGGAGATGGAAATGTACTCGAATCAGGGAGTTCGAGAATAATTTTATTTTTCCCACTCGAGAATAATTTTTTTATTCCTGCTTTTAATATAGCAAAGTTTTCCGGAGTGACCGGTCCAGAAGCGTGAAGAATGCTGATGTCTCGAACGGCTTCGAGTTTCAGTTTCATTTAGTCGGCCAACCTCGCGCGGTAATAAAATACTTTCATGAGATCACGGCGGGTAATGATGCCTACGAGTTTTCCATCTTTATCGATTACGGGAAGGCGTCTGTATTTTGTATCAATAAATTCTTTAACGATTATCGAAAGAGGAGTGTTCTCAGTGATGGCATCGACTTTTTTAGAAAAAAGAATTTTATCCTGAAATACTGTTGAGTTCTTTTTCTTCGCCTTAGAGATTTGGCTTAGAATATCGTATTCCGAAATGACTCCTGTCATTTTTCCTTTTTTATCCACTACAGGGAGGCCGGTGATTCGATTATTGATCAGAATCTTTAAGGCATCTTCAATAGTCATGTCATCAGTCGCGTGGACTAAGTCGCTTGTCATGATTTCTTTTGCAGTCGTCTCGCTCATGTCTCTTAGTTTATTCTGAAATGAGTCAGTTTGACATCGTTGTTATTTCATCTGAACCTTATAGAGATGAGTGTTGAAGCTGTAACTTCTGGATTAACGCAAAGCCTTTCACAGCTCTTGATTCCGGCAATGCCGGGACCGACCCTTGAACGCGTCATTGAAATGACGCTTAATAAAGAACGCTACGCAGGCGATTTAACCTCGGTCGTGTTTCAAAACTCGGCATATACACAGTTCATATTGAAAGTTGATTTTCTGCAAACACGGGTAAAAGTTTGGCTCTCCGAAATGCCTGAAGGGCAAGCCAACTACCGACTTATTTTAGAACGTATTTTCATTCTGCTTGGAAAGCAAGCGTCTCGAAACTTAGTGGCATCCATTCGGCTCGCCAGACTTGGAAATACACTTCCTAAGAAAAAATCCGAACGTTTTAGCTCGAATCCACGCGAACAGTTAAAGCAAGCTTTAACCTGTGAAGAGTTTTGTGAACTTAGAAATTACGCTTCAGGAGATCTCGCTTTTTTAGCAGGACTTCAGTTTGATTTTCTACAGGTTGCATTCACGAAGGCTAAAGCTTCTCGTGAAGCCCAGAACGCTTTTGGGATTCATTTCCTAGAGAGTCTAAAAACAGCGAACTTTGCATACGAGATAGCAGCGCGCATGGGATCTTTTCCCCAGAGTGAATATGCCTTTCCGGCTGCCCTGAGTCTTGGGTTAGGAAAAATTTTAGCCTATCCTCTATATCCTAAAGAAGGAAAAGGACCGTCTTATGCAGGATACCTGGCTGAGGTAGAAAAGAAGACTGTTTTAAAGTGGGAATTTGCGGCGTTAGAGGAGCGAAAAAGATTTCCATTAAGCACCCCAGAACTCGCAGCGCTCGCGGTCCAGAACTATGGTTTTTTTAAAGATATCGAACCCGCGATTCGCTTTTCATCGGAGTCTTATTATTTAAAAAAATCTCAGCCTAAACTCTATCCGCTCGCACTCCTGCTTGGCATTTCTGAATCAGCTTCGATCGGTCGGCCGTTAAAAGCTCATGAACTTGAAGGATTGAAATATCTGAAGATCAATCCAAGTATTATTGCAGATGCCACTAAAAAAATTGCGAGTAAAAAGGGGTAGTGAATGAGCGAACCCAGAATCGATACGACTCCGGTCATCGAACAATATGAAATTGGTGCCGGGTGCACGGCGTGTGAAGACTGTGTCCTCGTCTGTCCTACTAAAAGTATTTATTTTACCGGAACGATTTATGCGATTGATCAGGATACCTGCACGGGCTGCGCGGTATGTGTAAGGGTCTGCCCGGTCGATGTGATCCGGCCGAAAACGTAACCCGTATCTAAATCGGTACGGAGAGAAGTTCGAGAAGTTCTTCGCGTGAGAATGCTTTTAGTCCAAGAGCCGACTGCTCGATGAGCGCATCTGAAAGTTCAGTTTTCGATTGGATGATGCTTGCGATTCGGTCTTCGATTGTCCCAGGGATCTGGAGTTTAAACACCTGGACTCCGCGAGTCTGTCCATAACGGTGAAGTCGGTCCGTCGCTTGGTTTTCGCGCGCGGGGTTCCACCAGCGGTCGAAGTGGATACAGACGGATCCTGCAGTCAGATCGATTCCGAGTGAGCCTGCGAGGAGTGAGCAGAGAAATACTTTGGTTTCAGGGTCATCTGCATACTTCTGGATTCGTGCTGCTCGGTCTGGCGTATCTCCACGAAGTTCGACATATCCAACCGCTTTTTCTTTTAACCAGAGTCCGATCAGATCCATCATTCCGAGGTCCTGGGTGAAAACCACGACCTTCAGGTTCGAACCCAGCGCTTCATTCAGAAGTTCATCGAAAGTAATCCACTTTCCGGTTTCCCAAGGATCCATCGCTGAAAGTTTTTTTAGTTTAGTTCCAGTCACCTCTGGAAGTCGCGGGTGATCGCAAACCTGTTTAAGGCGTGTCAGTACTGAGAGAATGTTCGCGTAATTAATCTTTTTCCCGGCCTGGAGATCTTCGCGTGCTTTAGCAGCTTCTGCGCTCTCCAAGTATTTCTTGTAAGCTTTTTTCTGAATCTGAGTCATTTCACAGAGAATGACTTCCTCTGTTTTTTCAGGAAGTTCCTTCAGAACCTGGTTTTTCGTTCTACGGAGAAGGAAAGGCGAGATGAGTCGCTTTAAAGCACCCGTCTGACCATCGTTCGGGTGCTCTTTCGAACCACCTCCGTAGAGGCGTTTAAATCGTGGAAGGGATCCGAGATAACCCGGAAGGAGGAATTCCATGATCGACCATAGATCGGTTGCATGGTTTTCGATCGGCGTTCCTGTCATCGCAATTCTAAATTTCGAGCGAAGGACGCGAGAGGCTCGTGAAGAGATTGTGATCGCGTTTTTAATCGCTTGTGCCTCATCAAGAATCACGCAGTGCCATTCTTTTTCGCGGAGAGATGCTTCGCGCTGGAGAATTCCGTAAGTCGTGAGAACGAGATTCACATCTTTATCGGGAAGGACGCGGCCCTTACCGTGAAAGACGGTCCAGTTCAGACTCGTTGGATATTTTTCAAGCTTCTGCACCCAGGCCGATACGACCGAAGTCGGAGCGATCACTAGGGTGGGAAGTGCAGGTTTATTTCGCGCTTTATAGAAAGAAGTGAGGATGGCTAGGACTTGGTGAGTTTTTCCCAGACCCATATCATCCGCAAGGAGTGCTGCTAGTCCACGGTGGTAGAGGGACCACACCCAGCTTACACCGTTTTTCTGGTAGTCTCGAAGATCGAAACCATATTCGACGTTAGGGAGCGCGGGAACATCGTCAGACTCGAAAGTTTTTTTCCATTCAAAAAAATCTTTCCAATCCTTGTCGACCGTAAAATCATCCACACCCAGTTCGAGTGAGAGTCGATAAACCGAGAGAGGGTGGAGTGGATAATCCTCATCATCATCGAGGTAGGCGTGTCCGGTCGGAGCAACCGGGCCGGTTTTTTTATTCGTACTATCGTTCGCCATACCCGAGCGGTTAGCGAACTGGGCAATCAGGTTCAGTGATTTTTCGAATCGGTAGAGAGTATCTCCATGGAGGCAGTAAGAGGATGAAAGCTTTCCAAGCGAAGAGAGTTTTTCAAGCTCGAGTGAGTCGATTTTAAACCGTTCATTTTTAAACTCATAAGTGAGCATTCGTCCGAGCTCACTTTTTCGGCCGACATTCAGAGACATGAGTTTCAGTGGAGTCGAGTCGTACTTCACGATCATGTTGTCGTGGTAAACGATTTGGCTCTTATGCTCATGAGTGAGAAGTTTCGCGAGGTTCTCAAGCATCGTCGCGCCTGAGTAAGGGACTTTTGGTGCGTGAACGCTATGGAGAATAGGAATGAACTCGTGAAGGAGTTTTAAGTGGAGGCCATCGGTCGTTTTATAATTCTCAGAGTCTTTCTTAATCAGCTGGTGGAGAGTAGAAATCGCTTCTCGCTCTTTGATGGGGTCTGGGTATCGAAGTGCTGCTTCGACGGTGATTCCGGTGAGGACGCGATCCTCGAAGATTCCACGAACGAATGCTACAGGCTCCGCCTTAATGAATTTAGGGATAACGGGTTTTTTCTTCTGAGCCTCGGTCTCTTCGTGAGCGGCTGAGCCTTCGTCACCATCGACAATGCCCGCTCGCAGGAGTGAGCCCTTCGCCAGAATCCAGTTTGAGAGGGCCGCAACGTGGCGACAGTGCTTCTCATAGATGCCGTGGGCGGAGCAGGTACAGCTCGAGGAGCGAATCGTTCCACGGTCCATCAGGATCGTCGTCTTCTCGCCTTCCGTCTCTGAGATGACGAGGTGGTTTTTTAATTTAACCTGACTGACCTGGCCTTCACGGTAGGACGATTGCCCCTTTTTCCAGGTGCCAGGTTGGAAGTCTTTCTTAATTTGGTTCAGGAAGAGCATAAGCGAGTCTAAGGTTATAGCAGCCACGAGGCCGAAAGACCCGCGGAAACTAACAACGCAAAAAGCCCCCGAACTTTCGCTCGGGGGCTTTTTGTTGAGAGAGGAGTGTTGTTGTCCGCATCCTGTGGACGCAGGGCATTTTGCAGGAGTAGTGCCAAGCGTCATTTTTTTCGTTTTTTATTATATATTCGAATGATTTCAAGCGATTGGTTTTCTTTTTCAGCTCGATGCGAGAAGTGATTTCGACTTCGAGCAAAAGGGCGTCACTCGAATCGTAAACACGCGTGTGATTCTTGGACAGTGGGTGCGACGCGTTAGTAAAAAATCAAGAATGAAAAATGCAAAACGGACCAGGAAGATCCTGATCCGTTTTGTTTAATTTTTTAGAGTGCGATTTAGTTTCCTGAACCTGAGAAGGAGCTCGTCTTCTTGAGAGACTGAATGTCTTCGAGAGTTACATTGTTCGAAGCCTGTTTTTCCAGCGCTTGTTTATAGACGCTTTCAGAAACATATCCTTCGAAGCGACCGCGTTCTCCGTGTTTCGCTTTATCCTTCTCAGAAATAACTCCGTTTTCATCTTCGTCGCGCATTTGACCTTTTAGCTTAGATCGACCGCTTGTTTTAAGAACGAGTTTCCAGTTCTGTTTTTCTAACTGACTTACTGGAGCAGTTAGAACTGGAACCCTCATGCTATTCGGATCGAGTTTAGGAGATGTAACATTTGGTGTTTCTCTCGTAATGCGTCCGACTTCAGCAAGAGTGTGCTTTATGGTCTTTGGCTTTGGACCTGGCTTTGAGGCTGGCTTTGCAACTGGCTTTGCAACTGGCTTTGCAGCTGGTTTTGCAGCTGGTTTTGCAGCTGGCTTTGCAGCTGGTTTTGCAGCTGGTTTTGCAGCTGGTTTTGCAGCTGGTTTTGCAGCTGGTTTTGCAGCTGGTTTTGCAGCTGGCTTTGCAGCTGGCTTTGCAGCTGGCTTTGGTGGTGCAACCTCGACAGGATCTTTTTCGGTGATTCGTTCTTCTTTTACAAGTGCAACGGGTTCAATCCGAATATCATTACAAGGAACTTCATGTTTCGATGGGTCTTTATAGGTAATCCATTCTTCTTTTACAGTTGTGTTGGGGTCAACAGCATCATCCGAACTTTCGTCTGAATGTTCGTAACGGGTCCGTTCCTCTTGTACGAGTTCAACGGATTCGATCAACGTCGACTGGGAATCTCTCTGAGTTGTTCCGCCGAGATATTTATCGCACTTCGGCTGAGCAAGATGTTCGAATCCATAAGTACGAATATTAGAGTCTAGATCTTTACAAAGCGCTTCAATTTGCTCTTCGGTTTTGTCGAGCTTGCGATCTTTGCGATCAGAGTAGACGTCACTTCGCTTATCAAGCCGCTCTTCAATAAAAAGTTGTTCGCGTGTTTTTTCTGCTTTACGTAACTTCCGGTCAAGGTCCGCTCTGATTCGGAGAGTGGCATTCAGATTTTTTCGTTCGTTCCGCAAAGTGACACTAGCGGATGCATTTGCGATCATCGCAAAAAGAACAGCGGTGGATAGTAAGACAAATTTAGATGGGACCTTCATAAAATAACTCCTCGTTACCCCTATAAGAGCAAGGGGAGTGCCAGGAAAATTCGAGGCCAATTAATAAAATATCTAATAATTTCATATAGCTACGGAATAGTGACACAGGGGTCTCTGGCTAAAGATTAGACAGCTGTCACATTCGAGATGAGAAAAAGAGGCGGGGGGCTTGTATCTCGAATCCGCTCTGTGATTCGATTCTTACGGGGAGGGGAGAATCCATGGAACAGGGTTTT
>JBGSHQ010000436.1:0-6444 GCA_041752095.1 Bdellovibrionia bacterium | reverse complement strand
CATCGACGGCCTTTACCGTGATGTTCATTCTTTAAAGGGAACGGCCTTTTTGTTTTCGTTTACACTTCTCGGTGAAATTGGCCACGCAATGGAATCGAGTTTAGAAAAAATTAGAAACGGCTCCCATTCACCGAGCAAGGGACTAATCGACTGTCAGTTTAAAAGCTTAAAAATAATCGAAGCATTGATTAAAAAAATTAAAAACAAGGAATCGAACGATGACTTAGCTCATGAGATTTCGACTTTATCAAAACTTTTAACAGCGGAATCAGAAAAATTACCACTATTGGGTTCAGCACCAGAAACGACAACCATGAAAGATGATATTAAGAGCGATACGGTACCTGAATCTGTAGCGAAAGAAACCAAAAGCGATGCTAGTGAAACCACGAGCTCTATTCGAGTCCCCGTTTCTCTTTTAGATAGTCTCATGACTTTAATGGGTGAAATGGTTCTCGTTCGAAACCAAGTTCTACAGTATTCGAATAAGTCGGAGGATCTTGAGTTCCTTGGAATGAGTAAGCGCTTGAATGTTGTTACCAGTGAGATTCAAGGCGAGATGATGAAAACTCGCATGCAACCCATCGGGAACGTGTTTAGTAAGTTTAACCGACTCGTAAGAGACCTTTCCCAGGAGTTAAAAAAGAATTTAGTCTTAAACCTAGTTGGTTCTGAAACTGAACTTGATAAATCACTCCTCGAAGCTATTAAAGATCCACTCACTCACATCGTCAGAAATTCGTGTGATCACGGGATAGAAACTCCGGATGTCCGTCGTAAAGCCGGTAAACCTGAAGTAGGAACTATAAACATTAAGGCTTATCATGAAGGTGGCCAGGTAGTGATCGAAGTCTCTGACGATGGAAAGGGTCTCCATAAGGACGTACTCCTTAAGAAGGCGATAGAAAAAGGCCTCATCAATCAAGAAAAAGCTAACAAACTTAGCGATAAAGAAATTTATAGTCTAATTTTTGCCCCCGGCTTCTCAACTGCTGCAAAAGTAACCAACGTTTCTGGAAGAGGCGTGGGAATGGACGTCGTTAGAACCAATATTGAACGAATAGGGGGTACAGTCGATTTATCGAGTACCGCAGGGTTTGGTGCCTCAATCAAAATCAAAATCCCACTTACTCTCGCAATCGTGCCCGCGCTTGTCGTGAAATGTGGCACCGGAACGTTTGCCATTCCGCAAGTTAAGCTTGAAGAATTAGTTCGTGTTGATCAGTCTGCTTCAGAAAATAAAATTGAAATATTGCATGGCGCGCCGGTTCTTAGATTGCGCGGAAATATTTTACCACTGGTCGATCTTAACGAAGTTTTAAAAATCCATAAGGGAAATAAATCGAACTACGAAAATGCTATTATCAGTATTGCAGTCCTTAATGCTGAGAAATGTTCTTTTGGTCTAATTATCGACGAAGTACAGGATACGGCTGATATTGTAGTTAAACCTTTAAACCGTCTCTTAAAGTCACTTCATGTTTATTCGGGAGCAACCGTACTCGGTGACGGTTCAGTTGCACTTATTTTAGATGTTCTAGGCATTTCAAAGGTGACTCAGATCGGTCATGAAAAAACTGCTGAAGCAGATGCTCAAAATTTAATACAAGAAAAGGCGAGAAGTGGAATGGAGTCACAAGATTTCCTACTAATTCGCTTGGGCTCTCCTTCGAAACATTCACTCGTACTAGGCTATGTGAATCGTCTTGAAGAATTTATGGTGAGCGATGTTGAACTTTCTGGTAATCAGCGGGTGATACGATATAGAGACATTATTTTACCACTCGTTTCGGCGAATGAGCAGCTGGGCTATGAAGTTAAGCCTAAAATCGGAGAAACCTTTCCGGTTGTGGTTATCCAGAGAGCAGGTGCTCTTTACGGATTAGAAGTCGATGAAATTTTAGACACACTTTCAACTACAGTTGAAACCGATGTCGCGATTGTTCGTCATCCTGGAATTTATGGAAACTTAAATACCAAGGAAGAACTCATAGTCGTTATCGATCCGTTCGAAATAATTTCGATGGCATTTCCTGAGCAGTTTAAAGAAACATCTGCAAAAAGCTCTGCATCTAATGTGACGTCGATCCAAACGAAGGTTGTTTCTGATAAAGCGAGAAAGAAAAAATTCTCCTCGCCGAAGACACGGTTTTTTTTCGTAAGGCCATCCGAAACGTATTAGAAGAAAATGGTTACGAAGTAGTAGCTGCTAATGATGGGCAAGAGGCTTTAGAGTTTTTAAATCGTGAGGACGCTCAGTTTGATCTCATCGTTTCTGATATCGAGATGCCAAGGATAAATGGTTTCGAACTCGCTATTAATGTTCGTAAACATGCACGGTTTTCAAAAATTCCTATGCTCGCAATTAGTTCACGAGCAGATAAAACCTATCTCGATGAGGGTATAAAGAGTGGCTATAATATCTATCTGGAAAAACTAAAACCGGCTGATTTGATTGCTGCTTTAGGCGAACTTTCTAGGGAATTAAAGGAGGTCGCATGAGTGCAGCAGTAAATGAACAACTCACTACGTTTTATATTGGCGAAGATTTATTTGGCATTGAGGTCATGAAGGTTCAAGAAGTTACCGGTCACACAAATGTGGTTCCAGTTCCTCTGGCACCTAGTTTTGTTAGGGGATTAGTTAATCTACGTGGACAAATTGCAACCGCTCTTGGTTTGCGGGAACTTTTTGGCCGTGAGTCTGACTTTAACCGCGACCAGGTTTCAGTTGTTTGTAAGATGGATGGCAATCTTGTTTCGCTTATTGTCGACTCGATCGGCGATGTAGTGGAAGTGGATGGTCTTAAGTTTGAGTCTGCACCCGATACGATCCCGTTAGGTGTCAGAAAGTTTATTAAGGGAATCTATAAAATGGATGGTGTTCTTCTCAGTGTCGTAGACCTTGAGACAGTCACCAATGAGTTATCACCAACTGCAGTCACACAAAAGGAGTCCTAAGAATGAGCGTCGTTAAGAAGATCCGTAAAGATGTCCACGTTAAGCATGCAACCAGCCGCGATAAGGATATGGTGGCAGCAATGGAGCGCTCCCAGGCTGTAGTCGAATTTAATCTCGATGGAACAGTGACAGAAGCAAATTCAAATTTCTTAAAAACGCTGGGTTATGAACTAAGCGAAATTGTTGGAAAGCATCACAGTATGTTTTGTGAGAAAGAATATGCCGACTCATCCGCTTATAAAGAACTTTGGGCTAAGCTGAACCGCGGTGAGTTTGAATCCGGTGAATACAAGCGCCTTGGAAAAGGTGGAAAAGAAATATGGATTATTGCTTCGTATAATCCAGTCATGGACAGCGACGGTAAGCCGTATAAGGTTGTTAAATTCGCTACCGACATCACCGCTTCTAAAGCTGAACTTAAAGTTCGTACGGATATCATGAATATGACCAGCATCGTTTCTGAGGCCGATCTGCGCGGTGATATTCTTAACGTGAACGAAAAGTTTATACAGGTTTCTAAATATAGCCGAGAAGAATTAATCGGTAAGGGGCACAACACGACTCGTCACCCTGATATGCCGAAGGAAGTATTTAAGGAAATGTGGGCCACGATTGGTCGCGGAAAAATGTTCCGTGGTATGGTTAAGAATAAGGCAAAAGACGGAACCCCTTACTATGTCGACGCAGTTATTGCTCCGATCATGGGTGATAACGGAAAGCCGAAGAAGTATCTTGGAGTTCGTTACGACATCACCGAAGTCGAAGTAGAAAGACAGGCGATGAAGGGTGTGATTCGAGCCATCGACGCAGCTTTTGCTTATATCGAGTTCGATACGACTGGAAATGTATTAACGGCAAATAAAAATTTCCAAGATACGATGGGATACCAGATAGATGAACTCAAGGGTAAACATCACCGTGCATTCTGTGATCCGGTTTATGCAAGTTCGAACGATTACGCCAATTTCTGGCCTGATTTAAAATCAGGTAAGAGCAAGTCTGGTATTTTTAAGCGCGTGAATCGAGCGGGTAAGGAACTCTGGCTTCAGGCCGTATATTCGCCAGTAACGGATGAAACGGGTCGAGTGATAAAAGTTATTAAAATCGCAACCGATGTCACTGACCAACAAAACATGATCGTTTCGATCCAGGAAACGGCTACTGCTCTATCGAGTGCTTCTGCTGAACTAACGGCGACAGCAAACGAAATGACGGGGACTGCAAATCGCACGAGTGCGGAGTCTCAGTCTGCAGCAGCAGCTGCAGAAGAAGTGGCTACTGGAGTTCAGACGGTGGCGACTAACATGGAAGAAATGGTTGCATCCATTAAGGAAATCGGTCGATCCACGAACGAGTCCTCACAAATGGCAAAGATGACCCTTGCTAAAGCTCAAGAGTCGAACGTGACCATTACTAAACTTGGAGCAAGCAGCCAGGAGATCGGTGATGTCATTAAGGTGATTAGTTCGATTGCTCAGCAAACGAACCTTCTTGCTCTTAACGCGACGATCGAAGCTGCTCGAGCAGGCGAAGCCGGTAAAGGATTTGCAGTTGTTGCAAACGAAGTGAAGGAACTTGCTAAGCAAACAGCTAAAGCCACTGACGATATCACGAATAAAATTGGTGCGATCCAAAGTGAATCGAAGAGTGCTGTGGATGCAATCGCTGGAATTTCTCAAGCTGTAGAGAAGCTGAATGGAATCTCCGGTGTGATTGCGGCAGCAGTCGAAGAGCAAACCGCTACTACGAACGAAATTTCGAGGGTAGTCGTTGAGTCGAAAAAGGGTGTCGAGAGCATTGCAGGTACCATTAAAACGGTATCGACAGCAGCGAACGAGAGTTCTGCAAGCTCAAGCCAAACCCTGAGCGCCTCTAAAGAGTTAGCGCTCTTAGCGGAGAAGCTATCGGCTCTTGTAAAACGGTCAGTAAAATAACAATTAACCGCTGGGTCATCTGCAATGAGTAAAGTATCTGAAAAAATTAGAACTCTCATTGCAGATGACTCTGTCGTTTATCGATCGCAGATTCGCGCAGCTCTTACAGGAATTCCAGGTGTAGAAGTAGTTGGCGCCGCTTCGAATGGTCGGTTAGCACTCGAACGATTAGCCCAAGGAAGTGTGGATCTTTTAATTTTAGATTTAGAAATGCCAGAAATGGATGGTCTAACCACTTTAAAGGAATTAGCGAATCGAGGGCTAAAAACAAAGGTTTTAGTTTTTTCATCCGCTTCTAAGAGAGGCGCAGAAATCACCTTAGATGCACTTCGACTAGGGGCGACTGATTTTATAGCTAAACCGGGACCGGGTGATGCAGACCCGACGAGTGGTGAGACTGACCCGAGCCAAAAAATTAGGTCGCTTCTTCAACCCAAGATTAATGCAATTTTCCCCGATGCTGCGGGTTCAGTGCTGGTCCAATCCCACAAAGGGAGTACGAAATATCCCTCAACGGTTTGGGATTTATTAAACCCAAAAATTATTGTCATTGGGTCATCCACAGGAGGACCCACAGTACTGGAAACGGTGTTTTCAGGATTATTAGGTCCGATTAGCTGTCCGATCGTTATTGCACAGCATATGCCGCCCATTTTTACAGCGACACTTGCCGAACGAATTTCACGTGTGTGTGGGATTTCTGCTGCTGAAGCAAAACACGGAGAAATATTAGAAAAAAATAAAATCTACATTGCGCCTGGTGACTTTCACCTTACGTTACAGGGTACAGCAGATTGCGTGACGCTGGTTTTAGATCAGGGGCCACAGATTAATTCAGTACGACCAGCGGTAGATCCACTTTTCCAATCGGCAGCCCGTATTTTTAAAGACCGATGTCTCGGGTTTGTTCTTACGGGCATGGGCGCAGATGGAAAAGTAGGCGCTGAAGCCATTAAAGATAAGGGTGGCACTATCGTTATTCAGAATGAACAGTCTTGCGTGGTGTTCGGAATGCCAGGTGCAGTATTCACTTCTGGAGCGTATGACCGTATCGAAACTCCGTCCGGAATCATTAAAATCCTGAATGAAAAAATTTCTTTAGCAACGCCCGCCCTTAAAAAACCAGCCTAAGAAGGAACGACCTATGTTTGAGATACTCATTATTGATGATACGAAATCAGTCCATTCTTTTGTGAAGTGTTTAATCGCGCGTAAACTTGGATTAAATACGACAAGCGTATTTAATGGTTCTGAAGCGATCGAACTTCTTAAGACGGGCAAACACTTCGACGCTATTTTACTTGATTGGGAAATGCCGATTATGGACGGCCCAACGACGCTTGAGAATTTTAAGAAAGTTGGAATTAAGATTCCAACCATCATGATGACGACGAAAAATGATCCCGATTGCATCGCGCGTATGTTAGGTCTTGGTGTTTCCGAATATATTATTAAACCTTTCACGATCGATATTTTGTTTGAAAAGATTGAATTCGTAACCGGAAAGGCGTTCGACAATGCAGCCTAATGATGTACTTCGGTTTTTTGCA
>JBGSHQ010000435.1:0-14525 GCA_041752095.1 Bdellovibrionia bacterium | reverse complement strand
GGGATCGTTTCGAGTAGTCGTATTCGGGGTTTACTCACCGATGGAAAAGTGGCTGAGGCTTCGAGGCTCATGAACCGACCATTTTTCTACCGAGGAGTGGTCGTTAAGGGAGATCAGCGGGGAAGACTGCTGGGTTTCCCTACTGCGAATTTAAAGCTCGAGAATAAGTTAGCCCTACCCCACGGGGTTTACGCGACCTGGGCCATCACTTCGAAGAGTGGGGTGAAAACGAAATACCCATCAGTCACGAATGTGGGGACACGTCCAACATTCAAGGATGCGCAGGCGATGGGAGAACTCCCCGTAGTCGTCGAGTGCCACCTTATTTTACCTGAGGGCGAAACGATCGATCTTTATGGTGAGACGCTCGAAGTACAGTTCGTCGAGAGGTTTAGGGGTGAGAAGAAGTTTGAGAACTTCGAGGCTTTGAAAGCGCAGATTAGGCTGGATAGGGATCAGGCTGAGAAATATTTAAAATAGATAAAATCCTATTTATGTAAATTTATAAGTATGACTTTTAAATTTACATAAATAGAATTTTACTCTATTCTCTTAAAATGCCGCACTTGCGTAAGCGCCACATCTCAAGCGAACTATTAAAGAGCTTAAAGTGGTCACCCAGTATTTCCTTGCTAGGTATGCGACAAGTTGGAAAGAGTACGCTCATTCGCAGTATTGCTAAAACTTATTTAAGTCTTGATGATGATTTCATTATTTTACCTCTCGAGCGCGGTGAATGGGGTACGGTAGAGGGTGCTGCAACTCCTGTTGCGATCGACGAATGTCAAAAGTTGCCTGGGCTTTTTGACCGCATTAAATTATTAGTTGATAACAGAAAAAAACCTGGTCAGTTTATATTAACCGGATCTGTTCGGTTTTTATCAAAAAAGCAAATTAAAGAATCGCTGACAGGGCGGACGACACTTCTGGAACTTCTTCCATTTACGTTATCAGAAAGTCACGAAAAACCTTTATTTGATTTCATTCAGGTAATATCTGAAAAATCGATAAACGAGCGAATTCTAAAGGGTCTCGATTTGCGGGCCTGGGCATCTAAAAAAACTATTGCGGCTCATTTAAATGTAGGCGGTTTGCCTGGTGTTTGCTTTAAAAGAGATGAAAAAGTTCGAGCACGAATTTTAGATATTCATATCGAGACGCTACTTTCTCGCGATATTCAGCATCTTTATGCGACCCGCTTACCAAGCGTACGGCTCCGAGGGATATTATCCGAAATATGTGAAAAGCAGGGAATGCCTATAAATGAGTCGCTAATAGCTCGTAAGGTTGGAGTTTCAGCTCCAACTGTTCGTTCTGTTCTTACTGCATTCGAAGGACTTTTTTTAATACGACGAGTAGGAAAATTATTTTATGTAGAAGACTCAGCTCTTGCGGATAGCTTATTAGAGTATTCTGGGCTTTCAGAATTTCAACGCTGGAGTGCTTTCTTCTTTCGGGAGTTATATGCTCTTTTGAGTTATCGCTATACCTCACTTTTTAGTCTTGAATCTTATGAGACTCGAGGAGGTGCGTATGTCCCTTTCATAGTAAAAAGGAAGAATTTGTCCCCCATAGCATTCACAGTCGATGCAGACTCCGGCGTAAGTGATAAATCACTAAAAAGTATGGCCTCACTTCGCAGGCATCGATCTGACCTCGTCTGCATTTGTCTTCATACGGGTAGCCAGAGTTATTTTAGCTCAAGCGGCATTCCTTGTATTTCAATTATGAGTTTAGTGTGAAGAGCGAAGCGCGATTTCCATCTCTTTTAGAATTTTATCGTGCTCTTTTTTTGTCATGGTGCTCCAATAGTGACCTGCGATGATCTTAACTCGATTCTGATTTATGCCATTTTTTAAGGAAAGCAGTCAAATTTCTGTCGCTTGACGGAAATTGTCACCAGACGAATTTTCGTTCACACTATAAAGAATGTCACGGCAACTTGCAGATATTCTCATTAAGGATCGACTGATCACCCAAGCCCAACTCGATGCTCTCATCGCGACGATGAAAGATAAGAATGGTGATCCTGTACGCGCGATGATCGCGAATAAAATGATTTCTGAGAATAAACTTCTCGAATACCTCAGTAAAAAATATTCACTCCACTCGATTAACCTCTCTAAGTTCGAGATTGATAAAAAAGTGGTGGCTCTCGTTCCAGTCGATCTTGTTCGGGATCTGCAGATCGTACCGATCCAGGCGAAAAGCGGTTCGGTCGTTGTAGCGGTAGCAGATCCGACACGTCTTTCGAATGTCGATAAAGTTCGTTTCGTTACTAAACTTACAGTCGAAGCGGTGCTAACGACCTTTTCAGCTTTCGATGAAGCGATCGGCAAGTATTACGGCGCGAGTGCTGTTATTTCGACCGCAGTCTCCGCTCTGGCGATTAAAGATAAGAGCGATGGAAAGCCTGAACAGAAGGGTTTAGAGAACTTCGAAGTCCACGACATCGATTCAAGTTATGACTCTCGAATCGAAGGTCAGGGTGAGGCCGTTATCGCATTCGTGAACGGGATTCTCGCTGAAGGAATTCGCAGAAATGCTTCCGATATTCACGTCGAACCCTATGAAAAGAGATTTAGGGTTCGCATGCGTATCGACGGATCGATGATCGAAGTGGCGGAAGTCCCGATCGATATGAAGCGTGCGGTGGTTGCGCGACTTAAAATCATGTCCCGAATGGATATCTCTGAATCTCGAATCCCTCAGGATGGGCGAATTAAGCTTAAAGCAGGCGGTAAAGAGATCGACTTCCGGGTAAACTCTCTGCCTACGCTTTTTGGTGAAAAAGTAGTTATGCGTATGCTTGCTTCGGGTAACCTTTCACTCGATCTCGAAAAGTTAGGATTCGAGGCGAAGCAGCTCGAACTTTTTAAGAAAGGGATATACGCACCGAACGGGTTAGTACTGGTTACAGGTCCGACGGGTTCGGGTAAAACGACGACGCTTTACTCCGCTCTCGCTGAGTTAAACGTGATTACCGATAATATTTCGACCGCTGAAGATCCGGTAGAATATAACTTAGAAGGAATTAACCAGACGCAGGTGAATAAAGACGTCGGTCTTACATTCGCATCCGTCCTTCGCGCCCTTCTACGCCAAGATCCGGATACGATTCTCGTGGGAGAGATCCGAGATTATGAAACTGCCGAGGTTTCAATCCAGGCGGCACTTACGGGTCACCTCGTGCTCTCGACACTTCACACGAACGACGCTCCGAGTTCGATTACTCGACTCATGAACATGGGTGTCGAACCCTTTCTAGTCACTTCGTCTGTGAATACGATCATTGCGCAGCGACTTCTTCGTCGCGTGTGCGGGAAGTGTAAAGCACCGACGAATCTCTCGAATGCCGAAATTGATAAGCTTGGATTTGAAGCAGTAGACCGTGCTCAGCTTACACTTGTTAAAGGTAAGGGCTGCGCGGTTTGTAATAATACGGGCTATAAGGGACGAGTCGCGATTTATGAAGTTTTCGATTTTACGACGGCGCTTAAAGAAATGGTTTTAAAGGGCGAATCGATTATCGATATCAGAAAGGCTGCGATTACGGGTGGGATGAAAACACTCCGAATGAGTGCCTTAAGTTGCGCTTCTAGAGGATTCACCACGGTCGAAGAGGCGCTCGGCGCTACGGTAGAGGAATAAGAGAATGTCTAAAATTAGTCTTCCTTCACTTTTAAAAACGATGGTCGATCAGGGCGCCTCTGACTTACATATAACAGTCGGAATTCCGCCCCAGTTTCGTATCTCGGGACGAATGGTCCGAGTTAAAACCGATACGATGGGCCCACAGGAAACGAAAGATCTCTGCTACCAGGTTTTAACCGAATCGCAGAAGGCGGAGTTCGAGAGAAATCTGGAACTCGATTTTTCGTTCGGCATTAAAGATGTTTCGCGTTTTCGAGGAAACCTTTTTCTCCAGCGAGGCGCTGTAGCGGCCGTATTCAGAAGGATCCCGATTAATATCCCTGAGTGGGATACGATTGGGATTCCTAAGATCATGCGTGAAGTGATTAAACGACCGAGTGGACTCGTCCTAGTAACGGGTCCGACGGGGTCGGGTAAATCGACGACGCTTGCTGCGATTTTAGATACGATTAACCGCGAAGAGTTTGGGCACCTGATTACTGTCGAAGACCCGATCGAATTCGTCCATCCCCATAAGAACTGTGTCGTGAACCAGCGCGAAGTGGGTGTCGATACGAAGAGCTTTCATAATGCTCTTAGGCAGATTCTTCGTCAGGATCCCGACTTTATTCTGGTCGGAGAATTACGGGATGTTGAGACGATCGAAATGGCTCTCACGATGGCCGAAACGGGTCACCTTGTTTTCGGTACCCTCCATACGAATAGCGCCGTCCAGACGATTAACCGAGTAATAAACGTATTTCCTCCACACCAGCAATCCCAGGTAAGGCAGCTTCTTTCTTTCACTCTCCAAGCAGTGATTTCGCAGATTCTACTCCCGAAGGCAGATGGTAAGGGACGCGCGATGGCGTGCGAAGTTTTAATCCCGACGATGGGTATTCGAAATTTAATCCGCGAAGAAAAGATTCACCAAATTTACTCCGCGATGCAAACGGGCCAAGGCGAGACAGGGATGCAGACGATGAACCAACACCTTCTTTCGCTCGTTCGATCAGGTTTCGTAACAAAAGAGCACGCAATGGAATTCAGTAACTTCCCGGAAGAGATGATTAAACAGATCGCACAATTAAAGTAAGCAGCTAAAATAATATGCCAGAATTTAAATACGAAGGAGTCGATAAAACCGGAAAACGCGTAAAAGGGCAGCTGAATGCTGCCACTGAGGGAGACCTGCGTGTTTTACTTCGGGGCCAGGGAGTCAGACCCGTTCGTATCGGTAAAGTTTCCCTCGTGCAGAAGGATCTCGGTTCCATATTTTCAGGCGGCGCGAGTGGGAATATTAATAAAGAGGAAGTGCTCCACTTTACTCGTCAGCTCCAGGTTCTTTTAGGCTCTGGAGTTCCACTCGTCCAGTCTTTAGATATTTTAGCGGATCAAGCGACTTCTGCTAACTTAACCGCGCTCTGCACAGGGGTTAAAAACCGAGTGAGTGAAGGCTCTTTTCTCTGGGAAGCGCTCTCATCCTATCCGAAATCCTTCCCTAGGCTTTATCTAGCACTCGTCCGCGCTGGTGAGTCATCGGGTGCCCTCGATCAGATGTTAAGACGGCTCTCGTCGTACCTCGAGGATGCGGATCGGCTGCGGAAACTATTAAAATCTGCGATGATGTATCCTGCGATCGTTTTTACAATCGGGGGAGCTGTAATCGCTGCGATGCTCATCTTCGTGATTCCTAAGTTTGAGGAACTCATTAAAGGAGCAGGGGGTGAACTGCCTGCTGCCACACAATTCGTTATGGATTGTTCTCATTTTTTAGGTGCCTACTGGCACATTTTATTTGCATCTCTCGGTGCGGTTTTCTTTTTTCTAAAAAAATTTTTCAGTACCCCAGCGGGTGCAATTTTACTTGATAGGTCTCTCTTTAAAGCCCCACTTTTCGGACCACTCATGCAGAAAGGGGGTACGGCTAGGTTCTGCCGGACTCTTTCGACATTGCTATCGTCAGGAGTGAGTCTTCTCGACGCGATCGATATTTGTAAGCAGACGATCGATAATGCTGTTTTAGAAGAAGCAGTGGGAAAGGTTCGAACCGAGATCGAGCAAGGTAAGGGCCTGTCCCAGGTTTTTATGAAGCTTGATATTTTTCCTAAAATGGCAATCCAGATGATGTCGGTCGGAGAGAGTACGGGGCAGCTCGATAAGATGTTAGAAAAAGTAGCAGACTTTTATGAAGCAGAAGTCGAGACGTTAGTTGGTGGACTTACGAAGTTAATCGAACCTTTCATTCTCGTATTTTTAGGTGGAACGGTTGGCGGGATGATGATCGCGATGTACCTCCCGATCTTTAAAATGGGCGATAGCATTAAGTAAAGGAAACGATGAGACAGATTTTAGGCGAATCACTCCCGATAAAAAACCTAATTTCGATGATCCATAAGGTCGCCGGGAATAAGACGAATATTTTAGTTATCGGTGAGAGTGGTACGGGTAAAGAGCTCGTCGCTAGAATGATTCACGACGCAGGACCGATGCGTGTAAAACCTTTCATTCCGGTAAACTGTGGGGCAATTCCAGAAACACTTATCGAAAGTGAAATGTTCGGTCATAAAAAGGGAT
Source organism: Bdellovibrionia bacterium (assembly GCA_041752095.1). Taxonomy (GTDB): domain Bacteria; phylum Bdellovibrionota; class UBA1018; order UBA1018; family UBA1018; genus JACMQW01. The sequence continues at coordinate 8,315 of JBGSHQ010000435.1, read as the reverse complement.
CGTTTACCGGTGCTATTAGCGATAAGGTCGGGCTTTTCGAGGCCGCGAGCGGAGGTACTCTTTTTTTAGACGAGGTAGGAGAGCTTCCCCTTTCGATGCAAGTAAAAATGCTCCGCGCACTTCAGGAAAAAACGATTCGAAGAGTCGGAGCGAATGAAGACATAAAGGTCGACGTCAGAATTATCGCAGCGACGAATCGAGACTTAGAGGCAGGAGTAAAAGCAGGATCATTTCGCGAAGATCTTTATTACCGCCTAAACGTGATTCTACTAAAGACCCCTCCGCTACGAGAACGCTACGGTGACGTCGAGTTACTCGCTATGGCTTTCCTAAAAAAATTCGCAGATCGGCAGAAAAAAGAACTGGATGGTTTTTCTCCTGAAGTTTTAGAAATTTTTAGAACGCACTCATGGCCGGGAAATGTAAGAGAACTCGAGAATACGGTCGAACGTGCAGTGACTCTCGAAAATGGCCGTATCGTTAATATCGGGGTGCTTCCTCCAGCCGTGACCGCCGATTATAACCGAGGAGCAAGATCTAATTTTGAATCTGTATCAATAAATGCGGGGCAGAATAAGCTTTCTTCGATTACACCCTCGGTTCAGGGGCCAGGTTCGACGAAGGAGATTCGTTTACCACTTCCCGATTTTAAAAACGGGCCTATGAATTTAGATGAAGTTTTAGCTGAGGTCGAGAAGCAGTATTTAAAACACGCGCTCGATTATACAGGTGGGGTTAAGAAAAAGGCGGCTGATCTACTCGGTATGACTTTTCGGAGTATTCGCTATCGCCTTGCGAAGCTCGGGATGGATACTGAGGGGCAGGAGTGATTTTTTAGTTGGAAAGCAAAAAAGGCCCCAGGACAGAGTCCTGAGGCCTTTTTTGCTAAAAATAAAATTAAGAATTAGATACCTGAAACAGGGTTGTTCATCGCTTTAGCCTGATTTAAAGTCCAGGTATCCACAAGAACTCCTGACGAAATACTTCCGACTGCTTTAGCAATAAATGCGTTAGTACCAATCACAGTAGCAACTGACGGTGCGGTCGCATCAGCCAGTCCAGCATCTAGTTCTAGAGCCCCAGTGCTCGTACCTGCTCGTAAGGTCGCTGCATATGCGGAAGCAGATGTGTTTAATGGGTTTCCGAAAGCAACCGCAACTGAGCCAATGGCGGCTGTACCAGCAGCAGCACATTCGGTACCGACCGCAGCACCTATACCGACTGTGAGTAAATCATCGCACGCAGCAGCAGGGTTGCCTTGACCGGCACATGTAGCACCAGCAGCTACAGCGTTAGCAAAACCAACTGTGTAATATCTACGAGTACCATCTGGAACAAAACCAGCATTATCTAAGCAAGCAGTATATGAACCATGTTCACCTTTATTTGAAACCATAGCAGTATATAGACCGGAAAGAGAAATCTGAGCTTCTTTCTGTCTCGCTTTTGCTTGATATTTTTGGAAGTTCGGAATAGCAATCGCGGATAAAATCCCGATAATAGCTACCACGATCATTAACTCGACTAAGGTAAATCCAGACTCTGTCATACGTACAACATTTTTCTGTTTCATGAAAACACTCCTCATTTAATAAGTAAGTTTATATGGGTACTCGTTCTGTCTGGTTACATATTTAACTATAGGCTATATTCACAAACTTGAAAGTACTTATCCTGAGGTTAGAAATTTCAGTCACATGAGTCTTCAGTGACATGTTCAGTAAGATCAATATTTTGACGTTTTTGAATCTTAACACTCTTATTTCTCTTCGTAAGTTATTGGGATATTATTCGAGCATTATGGCTCGAAGTTTCTATTTATGGTTAATTTCTAAAAGCAGTTTCTTCATTCTGATAGTGTTTTCAGCTTTTTATTTAAACCGAGCGCTGAATGCCGATGTTTCGCGTGAGTTTAAGAAAGTTTCGCGCGATTCAGACACAGTTGTAACTTTTAAGTGGAATGCGGAACTTTACCAGATTTTATCTTTCGGGCACATTCCTGCATCAGTAGACTGGTTACTTATAAAATTTTTAACCGATAGTAATATTTCTAAAATTACTGATGGTAAAGAGACCGAGGCTTCTCGAATTTTAAATTTAGCGACTGATATTGACCAAGCGTTTTTCCAGCTTTACACAGCTGGAACAAATTTTCTTGCGATAGCTCGGAATGATATTTACGGCGCCCGAAAGCTTATTGAAAAGGGTGCCGCCTTTATTGAAAATGATTTACCCCATTATGATGACGCTTTTATTAAAAAAGAGGAGTGGGTAAACGGATGGAAAATTCGTATGATTCAGGGATATTTATATCTCATTGAGTTCCAGGACGCTGAAAAAGCAGCTCTTGCCTACGGAGCGATGGATGCCTTTCCCACGCTCCCGGCCGGACTAAAAGGCCTGAGTGCAAGTATTAAAACGACTGAAGGTCAGTTTCGAATTTCTCTAAACTCGATCGTAGTTATTAAAGGTTGGTATCAGGACGATCCTGTCATGACCGAGGAATTAAATCGAAAAGAGTTACTTTTAAAGCTGGGTCAATCACTTTATAAGTGGAATCGTGACTTCGCAGACTACAAACCGAAGAAGAACGAAACAGTTTCTGAACGTTTTAATCGGTATAAAGTTGAGTATGGTTTACCTAATATAGATTCGTTTGGTGGAAAAATATTGCTAAATGATAATAACCGGATCGATTCGACTACCCCCCGAGAAAAAACCTTTGGTATTTCATTCTAAGAGGCTAAATTTATTTTATGCTCGAAATAAAAAATGTTACGCAGTCTTTTCGGACTGGATTTTGGCTAAAAAAGACAGAAATTTTAAAAGGAATTTCATTTACTGTTCCAAGTAAGTCGATTTTCGGTTTTCTCGGTCCTAATGGTGCCGGTAAAACGACTCTCATTCATTTAATCACCGGTATTAAAGTTCCTGCTTCTGGCTCGATTATTTTAAACGGATTAAATGCATCTGAGAAATCGGCTAAACGTAAAATCGGTTATCTACCCGAGCGCCCTTACTTTTATGATCATTTAACGGGGCAGGAGCTCCTTCGGTTTTTTGGTCGCTTAACCGGGATGACGATTCCAGAAATTGATGCGCGGATACCGAAAGTACTCGAGTCTGTCGGTATGAGCCACGCTCGTAATCTCGAGCTTAAAAAATATTCTAAAGGAATGCTCCAGAGGATAGGAATCGCGCAGGCGATTATTCATGACCCTGAATTTTTAGTTCTCGATGAGCCTATGAGTGGACTCGATCCCGTCGGACGTAAGGAAATTCGAGAACTTATTCTTCAGCTTGCCAGGGAAGGAAGGACAATATTTTTTTCCTCGCACGTTATTCCTGATGTAGAGGCGATTTGTGACTCTGTGGCCATGATTCGAAAAGGGGAGCTCATCGGGTGCGGGAAAATTTCGCAGTTTCTCGACCGTGATACTACGCCAGTTGAAATTGCTTTTAGTGGTGTTTCTTTAGAGTCGGCTAAATCCGTAGGGGATTTCACTTCGATGCGTGAAATGAGCGAAGGAATTCGAGCCACATTAGCCTCAGATATCGGAGTTGAGAAGACATTATCAGCCCTTCTCGATCGAAAAGCTAAGATACTCTGGGTAAATCCTATTCGCCCATCTCTCGAGGACGCTTTTTTATGAAAATTTTCTACCATTTCATTCGTCCGCTTCTGGCGATCGCGAAAGTAACATTTCAGGAAATTATTCTCGATAAAGTCCTCTATAACTTTCTTTTATTTGCATTTCTCTTAATCGGCGTAAGCTATCTCGCTTCCCAACTCACTTTTATCGGCCAGGAGCGGGTGATTCTCGATTTCGGTATAAGCGCGATTAATTTATCGTGCGGTATTATCGCTGTTTTTACGGGTGCATCGATGCTTGCCCGCGAGTTCGATCGCCGAACGATTTTCGTAGCACTTGCCCGCCCGATATCTAGGTTACAGTTTATTTTCGGTAAGTTTTTAGGTCTGACCGCTGTGCTTTTTTTAAACTGGCTCTTTCTCGCAGTAACAGAACTCGTTCTCTTCTTATCGCTCGGCGGGCAGATTAATCAGACGGTTATAAGCGCACTTTTTTTTCTCTGGGTTCAGTCTTGTTTTCTTGCGGCTTTCGCAGTTTTCTTTTCTAGTTTCACGACGACTTCGATTTCGATTATGGTCGTGATTGGAATTTATCTCATTGGGAATAATATCGAGCCACTTCGTCAGGTTCTCGAAAAGTCGAAAGAGGGCTGGGTGAAGACTGCATTTATTCCTCTGGTCGACCTCATTCCGAACCTTTCCCATTTTAATTTAGGATTTACGGTTACTTATGGGCTCGATTTAGGGCAGGGATTTTTTATTAAAAGTCTGATCTACGCGTTACTCTGGATAACTCCGCTCATTTATTTTACTGGTCGTTTACTCGACCGGAGAGAAGGGTGAATACACCTCTCGTGTTTGAAGGCGCCCCCGAATGGTTTATTAATACCTTTATTATTCTATTCGGCTTAGTCATCGGTAGCTTCTTAAATGTCGTGATAGCGAGGCTTCCCGAGCGTAAGTCTCTATCGAAACCGGGGAGTCAGTGTCCGAACTGCGGATATCAGATTCGCTGGTACGATAATATTCCAGTTTTTAGTTTTCTATACCTTCAGGGGAAATGCCGTGGGTGTAAAACTCCGATTTCGGTTCGTTACCCGATCGTTGAACTTCTTACAGGCCTCCTTTTTATCACGGTTAAAATTCGATTTGGACTTTCCCCACTTCTTTTCGTTCGAGACTTTCCGTTCGTTTCTATATTAGTGGCGATTACTTTTATCGATCTCGAGACGAGGCTTATTCCAGATCCCCTTAGTCTTGGAGGATTAGGGTTAGGACTGCTTACCGCCTACTTTACACCCGGAATCGGAATCACTCAGGCTCTCATTGGTGCCGCTCTGGGCTTTGGTTTTTTTTACGCCATCGCCTGGTATTATCAGTGGAAGACGGGGCGGTCCGGAATGGGTGGAGGAGATATTAAATTTATTGCCATGCTCGGTGCCTTCCTGGGTCCCTTCGGTGTTTTAACTACGATCTTCATGAGCTCGATCCTCGGCACTATTATCGGTCTGACTTATGCCTGGGTCACCCGAAAACGAGAGGGGACCGGGGGAAGTCTTCTTAAAGTTTCTCTCCCTTATGGACCTTTTCTGGTAATCGGCGGACTTTATTATTATCTTCTGGGTGAGGTATTATGGTCCCCATTCATGAATCTGATGTAGCCGAAAATCGCTGGAAAGAAGACGACTGGCGTCAGTTCGAGCTCTGGGAGCGGATCGAGAACCGTTTTCGTAGGAAGAGGCTTTGGATAATATTTGCGGTCTCTGTTGTGTTCGTTGCGATCCTATCTATTCCTGTTATTCGCGACCGGATGCCGAAGTGGACGGCCCTAAGTGCCGTACATTATCTCGCAGTAGAAGTTAATAAAATGAAGGTCGATGCCGCTTCATCGGGAACTCCTAGTCGTTTGAGAATCGAGAACTCTGAAGCGGGTCCAGCCTATAGCATCGAGAAGGTCGACTCATGCATAAGTCCAGTTCGCATTGAACCCATCGCTCGTGGCCAGGTCTTTCAAGATCCGAGTGTAGGAAGTAATTACCTCACTCTCGAAGCAGAAGCCGCGAACACATTAGGGCTCGAGCGGGTTACTCAGTCCATCTGCTATGACCCCATTCTCGATCCCGTTTCGGATTCCACGCCAGGAGTTAGTGCTCGCGCATTCGGGATTATCACCGTCAAAGATTTGGCGGAACGGCGCCTCGACCGGATTACGTTTATGAATTTCTCCGGTCTTTTCGCGGAGATCGACGTCGATTAAATTGACCGAAGTACCCTGGTCAAGTTAACTTTTAGGTAACGACGGGGAGTTCCATGGCAGGAACATGCAGCGTCGACGCAGTGAAAGCTGTCGTCGAGGCGATACAATTAAATTCAGATCTAGGACTTAGTGCAGGGCTCGGGGTAGTCACGCTCGGTCTTTCTGACATCTTAAGTTCGCTATCGGGAGTGAAGCCGAACGTCGGCGTCTGTGTCGGCGCAGCGACCGTAAAAGTAGTCGAGATGAAAAAAGTCGGCAAGCAGTGGAAACTCGTTCATTTCGGTGTGACCGATGTTCCCGAAGACTCAGTCGTTAACCGCGAAGTTTTTAATCCAGTCGCTGTTACCGATGCTTTAAATGCAGCTCTTCAGTCTTCTAAAATTACTTCGAAAAATGTCGTTACGGGTCTCGGAGGTTCGTCGATTATTCTAAAGCGGATGACGGTCGAGGTCCAGAAAGCGAGCGAACTCCAAGACGCCGTCTTCTGGGAAGCGGAACAGTATCTTCCATTCGATCCTAGCGAAGTCTCCATGGACTTCCATAAAATCACGCTCGGTAAAGACACGAAGGTCGATGTGCTCTTCGTTGCCGCTAAACTTTCCGTCATGGACGGGTTCGTTGGCGCGATCGAAGGAGCGGGACTCAAGGTAAAAATCGTCGACACTGAATATTTCGCACTCCAAAACGTTTTCGAAGCAAACTACGACCAGCCCCCTGGAGAAGCAGTAGCGATCGTTGATATCGGAGCCTCTTCCCTAAAAGTCCTCGTGATTCATGATGGAGTCCCTGTCTTCACTAAAGAATCACCCATGGGAGGAAAAAACCTCACTTCCGAGATTCAGCGACAGATGAATTTAAGTGCGGCAGATGCTGAGGCGATGAAAATTTCGCAGGGTCGTGGCGCCGTACCCCAGGAAGTAGCAGAACTCACCCAGGTCGCAGTCGAAAATTTCGCGACCGAAGTAAGGCGAGCTCTCGATTTTTATAATGCTTCTTCGAGTGGAGCACCTGTGAGCTATGTATTAGTCACAGGCGGTTCATCACAGCTTCCCGATTTAACTCGTGGGATCGAGGAAAGAGTGGGGCTGCCCACTCAGATCTTAAATCCGTTTGCACGAATTGGGATCGACGAAAAAGTGTTTACGCCTGAAATGATAGCGAGCTACGCACCGATCATTGCCCTTCCCATGGGTTACGCACTCCGCGGGAGTTTAGGCCAATGATTAAAATTAACCTCTATCAACGTAAAGCAGCGGTCGGGGTTTCAGCGGGCGCAGCTACGGCTGGACTCTCTGCAACGATCGATAAAATTAAAAATGAAGGACTCCCCGCTTTAATCGCTGAATTAAAAGCGAGTGCCATTTTAGTCGTGATTTATGGTGTGATCCTGATCGTCGGAATTTGGTTTTCGAGCGAACGTAAAGCGAAATTTATTGCGGAAGTCGATGCAGAAATTGCACTGATCGATAGTAAGCTTAATCTTTTAGCATCAGAGTTGAATAAGACGTCTGGATACGAACAAACCAAAAAAAATCTCGAGCAAGACGAAAAAACGATTCGCACTAAGATTAACACCATTCAGGAGCTTATCCGCGATCGTTCGACACCCCCTAAAATTCTGATGGCGCTTTCTGAAGCCACGCCTAAGGATGTTTGGTTAAAGTCATTCACTCTAGAAGATAAAAAATTCAGCATCGTTGGGTCTTCGCTCGGAATGGACATCGTTTCAGATTTTATGAAAGGGCTCGAAGAAACGATCTATTTTAAAAACGTGATTTTAAAAACAAGTAAATCCGACATTGGTCAAAAGGCGGGACGATCCGTCGCGCAGTTCGAACTCGAAGGGGAGCGAAGATGAAAATTCTTTTTCATATACTCTTCCTGATCACATCCGCTTTTCTTGGATGGGATTATTACAGCTTCACTTCCGATTCCGGTTCCGAACTCGTTCAGAAACAAGGTCAGATCGAAACTAAAAAAGGTGATATCGTCACTAAAGAAAAAAAATTAGCGGATGCGAAAGAATTTTTTAAGAACTTAGAAAAGAAGCGGGAAGAACTACGCGCACTCTCGAACGAACTCGCAACGATGAAGTCGACTCTTACTGAGACGCCGGATCCACCAGCTTTTATGAAACTCGTCTTAACGGAAGCCCGACGAGTCGGGCTGACAGTAACGAGTTTAAATCCGCTACCGGCGCAGAAGATGCAGTATTATATTGAGCAACCTTTCGATCTCGCCTTTCAAGGTGTCTACATCCAACTCATAGCATTTCTTGATCGACTCGCCCAAGCAGAACGAATAGTAAGAATCGATGATTTTAAGGTAAAACCTCGGAGTTCAGCGTCTAAGGGAGGGCGGTTCGTTGATCTCGATGGATCCATTAAGGTTCGGTCCTATGTCTACTTAGGTACCCAAGAAGACGAAGTCGCAAGTAAGGGTGGCTCCGATGGCCTCCCTAAAGCT
>JBGSHQ010000434.1:0-2360 GCA_041752095.1 Bdellovibrionia bacterium | reverse complement strand
AGTTTCGGGTTGCTACAATTTAATAAAGATCGAGAACATTCTAGGGGGACACACGATGTGGTTTTTAGAGAAGTTTAACGAAGGTGGAGTATTCATGTACTTCATTCTTGTATTCGGGATCTGTACGGTTGCTTTCATTTTCGAGCGATATAATGCTCTTTTTCGCAACCTGAAAACACCTACTGCTACTTTTCGCAATCAGCTTCTCGCGTTTATCGCGAAAGGCGATGCAGCAGGAGCAGCGCAGTTCGCAGCAACCCAGAACACTTCTTCTATTGCTACGATCGCGAAAATCGGATGCGAACTTCGTGCAAACGGTGCCGGAGACGAAGAAATTCAAGCGCGCATGGACGAGGCTCTCAGCCACGAAATCCAAAAAACCGACCTTCGAACGGGATTCCTTGCCATGTTCGGAAACGTTGCGACACTCCTCGGACTTCTCGGAACGATCGCTGGGATGATCCACTCGTTCGCCGCAGTCGCGAGTGCAAATCCATCTGACCGAGCAACCATGCTTTCAAAAGGGATTTCTGAAGCCATGAACTGTACTGCTTTCGGTCTGATCGTCGCGATTCCTGCGCTTGTCGCATTCGCGATTTTCCAGAACCGCACAGATCGTTACGTAAACGCACTTACTGCGATCACGACTGAAATCTTCCACGACATCCTTTTCTTGATGGAACGTGGGACGACGACTTCGAAAGCAGCTCGAACGAATACGACTGCAACGACGACGACCAGCGCCGCTGTTAACTAAACTTCTAAACTCTGTTTTAGAACTACTGAGGTAATCTCATGGCATCAGCAAGCGTAGGTAATTCTTCTGCAGGCGGACGGCGTAAAACCCTGGACGCTGAAGTAAACTTAGTTCCGTTCATCGATCTTTTATCGATGTGTATTTGCTTTCTTCTAATGACTGCGGTCTGGACACAGTTAAACTCTGTCCAGGTTAAGCAGGCGAACGGTACCGAAGGTGCCGCTCAGACGAAGCAGACGATCGATCTTGATGCGAAGTTTATCGGAAACGGTAAAATTTCTCTCTCGCTAAAAAAAGCGGGAAAGAACTTTAAAACCGTTGAAGTCGCGGGAGTAGACGCTCCTGGAATGCCTGCACTTGATACCGCTCTAAAATCTTTAGTCTCCGGTCTCCCCTCCGGCGAAGAAATTTCTGCGGTCATGCTTACCCCTCGGGATGGTGTGGATTACGGCACGATGGTGAATGCGATGGATACGTTTCGTAAGAATAAACTCGTGAACATCGGGGTTATCCCCGTCGAGGTTAAAAACTCATTATGATGGTAGGAACTCAGACCCTAAGACCCGGTTCTTTCGATCACCACCTCATTTCGAGGCAGCACGCTAAGAAAAAGGGGAAGCGCATGCTTCTCATCGCTCTTTCACTGACCTCGATGGTGGATATGTTTAGCTTGCTCGTTATTTTCCTGCTTCAGACCTTCTCGACCAGTCCTGAGATGCTGATGGTAGGAAAAGGCGTCACACTTCCGTCCGCGCACAGTGGATCGGAAATCGTCGATGCTCCTATTTTAGCGGTCACGGCGAGCGATATTTATCTCGATCAGAAAAAAATCGGCGCTACGAGCGATATCCTTAAAGATCCTACGGTTCTTATGGAAAAGCTCTCTGGTCTTCGTGAGCTCTGGCAGAAAACTCATCCGAACGACACGTTTAAAGGCGAGATTAACTTCCAAGCATCGAAGGAAACTCCAAGCACTGTCGTTTCTAAGGTCATGGGAATGCTTCCTTCACAGCATTATGGCTCAATTCAGCTCGTCGTGATGGCAGGAGGTCCGCAGTAATGAGCTCAGTAATGCGATCAGTGAAATTAACCGTGGTAACCCTTTTAGCTCTGACCTCACTGACTGCACTCGCGGCCGATAACCGCGTCGTAATCGTGGAGATGAAAAAACTCCGCGACTCGCTCTCGAGTAACGATCCACAGCGCAGAGAGATTAATCTACGAATCGCCGATCTTCTCGCGAACGAATGTCTCGTGAACTCGAAAACGATTAGCGAAAGTCAGCGAGCGAAAAGCTGTCAGGAAGGCGGGCTTACTTTTTCCGAAGTCGTTACGACCGCACCTAAAGCACTCCAACCTAAAATTAAGTTTCAGATGGCACGGATCGCGCTTGAATCCGGTGATCGCGCTCGCGCAAAGCCCCTTTTCGAGGCCGTACTCGCGGACTCTGAACAAGTCGAACTGAAGCGTGAATCCGCACTCAGATTAGCGGAAATCGCAGAAGCTAAGGCGAATAACGCCGAAGCAGATCATTTTTACGCTCGAGCACTCGAACTCTGCGGCAGCAGCGACGTCTGTTCGTTCGCTCACTACCGAATGGCGT
>JBGSHQ010000433.1:0-17425 GCA_041752095.1 Bdellovibrionia bacterium | reverse complement strand
GCTCGCTCGCCTCTTTCTCACTAATGCCTGCCTCTATAAATGTATTTTGAAGATCATCAAAAAGGTTCGACTTTACCGGTCGATTTTCTGTTAGTCGGTTTAATAATTTTTTTGTAATCGCATATCCGACACGAAAAAGTTTATCTTCACCAATGGCATCTAGAGCAACCCCTGGAAATGAAAAATCGCCATTCACTTTACTGTTTTCGGAAATCCACTTAAGTCCATTCGAACACGATGAAGCATCGGTTATCGAATGGAAGGCACAATAGCTGTAAACGGCAGCGTTAAATGCGACCGAGGACCGACCGTCGAGCTGATGCATAAGAGTCATTTCACTGACCGATGAAATGCCATCCAAATAATCTTTCGCATGTTGTAAACGCCATTCCATTTCTTCGGGGGCTTTAATCATCTTATTTGAGATGCCTTTAGAGATTTCATCGACCATTTTATATAAAGGGAGTTCTGAAACCTCCTTAAAGGTTTTAGAGTTGAATTGAAAATCGTGCGGAATAAAGCTTATAAGCTTTATTGTTGTGACAAGCCGCCTGTGATTTTTTCCAGGAAAAAGCATGAGAGGCCAAGTTGAGACTCGGTTAATTTTTTCCACATAATTCGCACATTTAAGCCAATCATTTTCTGACAAAAATGATTTTGGTTCAAAATAGTTTATATACATTTTATTATCGGAAAAATTATTATACTCCAAAAAAAGAGATTTATTCTCGTAAATTTTTTTTGCGCAGTATTCAATTTCAGAATAACTAAGACCACCGTAGATATCCTTTTCCTGGTACGCGTGCGTGGTCTTATCGCAAAATGTTTTTTCATCCCACTGGGTGAGAGGGTTGTAAAGAGTGCCCTCGCCCGCATAGGCCGCAAGCGATAGAGTTATTGGAGTAAGGAAGAGTAATAGCTTTTTAAATGTATCCATAGTTTAGCACAGTTGTAACTACAGCAGGGTTTGTGCCAATAGACGGAGCTTTAAACCCCTGCATTTTATGGTCTATTTTGAAGGGAGAACTGCCCGTAGACCGTTGGCGATACAGGTGACTATTTTATAGACACCCAGAAATGTCCGAAAAAAGCTGACATGCGGTCAATAAAAAGCCCCCGCCGCAAATAATGCGACGAGGGCCTAATTTATCGAACCATTACTCTATATATTACGGCTGAGTCAGTCTCTCTTCGATCTGCTCGAGAATTTTTTTCAATTCCCCAGCATAAGCCGAGAGTTTTTCTGTCGAATCCGTCGCCTTCCATTTAAAGCTAGGAACTGAAATTCCTTTTTCATCCATGACGAAAGCGAATGATTTAGCCACCGCAGCTTTTTCTGCGCGAACCTTAGCGGCCACTTCGGGTGGAAGTGGGGCGCCAGTAGCATCGAGAAGAATTTCTTCTTTCATCGCAGCTTCTTCGATCAGTGCCATATGTTTCGACGAATCGATCGAAAGGAGCGAGCGAAGAAGAGCGCGGTTTTTAATTCCACGCTTCATGAGTTCCACTTTCGTATCGAGGGGGAGTTTTGTGAACCCGATGCATTCAGTAATACGTGACTTCGGTTTCATAAACGATTTAGCAATCGAATCATGTGAGGTGTATGCGCCCGCTTCTAAAAGCGAAACATATCCTTCACCTTCTTCGATCGGATGGAGATCCACGCGGTCGAGGTTTTCGCGGAGAGCGATTTCGTGCGTAGACTTATCGTCCGTGGAGAGAACGCGAGCGGGGATTCGGTCCATGCCCGCCATCTTCGAAGCCCGAAGTCGGCGTTCACCGGCGATGACCTTATAGCGATCTCCGTCTTGCACGACGAGAATCGGCTGGAGTACACCGTGGAGTTTAATCGAGTTCGCAAGCGTCGCCACTTCAGCGTCATCGAAGTGTGTACGAACCTGGAGTTCAGAAGCATCAACCTTATCGACCGGCACGAAATTAATCATGAACGTCGTTAAGTTTTTTAGGTGTGAATGGGTCGAGCCCGCAGTCACTCGAGCAGTCGAGTAAAGCTGCTTGAGGTATCCACTGCCTTCGCGTGTTTTAATTTTAGAACTAGGATCTTTCGGATTTTCTGGAGTCGTCATTTTAATGTCCTTCCTTAGATGTGAGAATGCGTTTCGCGAGCACATGAAACGAGCTCTTCAGTGAGCGAGTTCACATCTCCAGCAGCAACGCCTTTAGGATTTACATCCCATACAGTCGTTCTGCGCTTGGTTGCTTCATTCATATCCGATGCACGGTTCATCACCGTCTTCGTACAGAACTCGGAAAACTGCGAACGAAGCTCCCCTAAAACTTCCTGGGAGATGACCTCGCGGTTATCGTACATGTTCGGTATAATTTTGACGGTCAGTTCTCGTTCGAACTCTCTCTGCATCGATTCGATCGTCGCCATCACTAGCGACATCCCGTGGAAAGAGAGTGGATTTGTCGAGCAGACGACGTTCACTAAGTTCGATGCGACGAGCATCGATCCGTTTAAGATAGAGGCGGCCGGGTTTGTATCCGCAACGATGAGATCATAATCACCCGCGACTTTTTTAATCGCTTCACTCAGTCGGTACTCGCGTCGGAGTTTATTATTCAGCGGGATCTCTATATTACAGAGTCCAAGGTTCGCCGGAACGAGATCCAGACCCGGAGCCACGTTCATGATCGCGTCCGCGAGTGGTAGATCATTAATTAGTACGTCGTAAATCGTTGGGCGTTCATGGCCGTCTAAGATATCGAGGTTCACCGTTAGGTGCCCCTGACCATCAAGATCGATTGCGAGAACTTTATAGCCCATCATCGCCGCACGCATGACATACTGCGCCGTAAGGGTCGACTTACCTGTTCCACCCTTCACATTATAAAACATCTGAACTTTATGTTCAGGCGTCACCGGAGTGAACCCGGTCGCCGCGGCGACCGATTCAATATCGGCAGACTCGATTGGGATTTGTGGGCCTGCGGAAACCGCGCCCGTTCCGTTCGAATATTCTCGAAGCTTCCGAAAGTATTCTTGCATCCCTTCAAGCGAAATCATTTTGCGGTCGACGTTTCCGACGCGCTTCCGAGTAACCGTAAGTCGACCCGAAGCTTCGAGCTCTGGAACCATCGACTTATCTACCTTAGCAATCGCCGCAAATTCTGCTGGCGTGAAGTGCATCTCTTTAAATGAGGCCATCCGTGTATCCTCCTGTGTGATGAAATTCTGTCGAGGAGGAGAGGATCGCGCAAGATAAATCGAGCGGTCGCCGCGGCGACCGGTGAGATTTAAATTTCAGGCCAGGGTAAGAAAAAAGAATCCGGTCGCCACGGCGACCGATTTAACTCGAAGCGCTTTGGTAGCGACGAAGTCCGCGCTTCCAAAAATAGGCGTCGAAAAAGAAGAAGGCTAAGAGCACTCCGCCGACTAGTCCGAACTCTCCTGGGCTTAACCCATAGAGAAGAGCACGTGTCGGAACCGATCCGATGAATGCGAACGGCAAGAACGTCATGATCGAGTACCGAATCACGACGGGGAAGATCGCATCGGGTTTAGTCGCGAAGTGGAAGAATTGATAATAGAGGCGAGAGAGTGCCCAGCTTCGGTCGGTCCAGAAGACCCAGACTGAAAAAGCAAACCGGAGTAAGAGTGCAGTCATGAGTCCGATCAGAAGCCAAAGGGGTAAAAGCGCCCAACGAACACCGCCGACGAAGCCGGCCGAGTCGGCATATTTATAAGCAATCGCAATTCCGAGCCCGAGATTGAAAATAGAAGTGAGGCTCATCCACCGAGTGAGAGCGAGAAAGACAGGACTCACGGGTTTAGTAAGAAGGATGTCGAGCTCTCCTTTATTAACGAGGTCAGAAAACATCCAGAAATTTCTCTGAAAGAAAGTCGTGAAGAGCGCGTCGCTTGCGAAAAAGATCCCTAAGAAAAAGAAGACCTGATCTTTCGTCCAACCGGCAAGAGTATCGGTGTTCGCATAGATTACGGTGAAAAGAGAGAACTCAACGAAGATCCAAATGAGATCCACACAGAGCATCGTTAAAAAATTCGTCCGGTAGACCGCCTCACGGACGAAATTATTCTTCACCTGGACGAGAAAAACGCGGCTGTATTTTTTTATGACCGTAAACATGCTTCGCCCTTCATCCGCCCAGAGACAGGTAGCGCTTAATACTGAGCCGCCAGCTCCAGTGGACTAAAAATCCGAGACCGATGATCCAGACCGAAGCGATGCCGACGGCTTGTACGAATTCCGCATCCGTCCACCGACCTAACGCATACTGAGTCGGACCATAAACATAGAGATAGAACGGCGTCGACTTCCAAACCCATTCCCAGTTTGCGGGGAAGAGAGAGAGTGGGAGGAGTTCCCCACAGAGAAGTTGCACGACCATGTTTTTCACCATGAGAACGGCGTAAGCTTCCTCCCAGTAAAAAGCGAGTGTCGCGATGATCGCGCCGATTTGGTAGTGGATGATGTTCCCCATGATCGCGAGCCCGACGGCTGCGATCATCCGTGGACCAGAAACAGCATCGGTGAAAAAAGAAACAATGACACCGATCATAAGCGAAATGCCCGCGATAAAAAGTTTCGGCGCAAGCCCCCGCATGTAAACGAATTCGACAACACCTGCTGGACGAAGGAGGTAGTTCGAGAGCGTGCCCCCTCGGATCATCTCCATGAGTTCAAAGTCGTGATCCCCACCCCTGACCTGAGTGAATAATATAGAGGTGAAGGTATAGGCCAGCATCTGGTGGTAGGTGAATCCACCGACTTCGGTCTGACCCCCAATAATGAAAAGCGCGTACCAAAGGACCCACTGGATCGCGGCTGGTACAAACGCGGCTCCGAAAACTTCGAGCAGAAATTCGAGTCGATACGCTGTTGCATCGAGAAACCCATTTCGAAGTGCAGCGATTCGCCACTGAAAGTGAAACCTTGGAAGTCGAAACCCCGAGTGTGCCTGACTAGACATGAGCGCCCGGCCTTACAGATCCTTCCGAATAAATTCTCTGGATCACGCTGTCTAAACTTTGCTCTTCGATTCCCATTTCAAGAATCGTGGCCTTTCCCATCAGAGGCTGAAGAACTTTTAGGACCGAGTCTTTCGTCGTTTCGAAGTAGAAAGCGAGAGCCGCCTCAGCGACTTCTTCTGCATCGTCTCCATCCGAGTCCTTTTTTTCTTCCCCGGAATCCCCGTCGGCGGAAATCGTAGAAACGGGAGCACCCGTAATTCCCGCAAGCTCATCCACTGTGAAAGTTTCCTTAAGCCTAACGCGAAGTCGGCATTCCCCTTCGCGAGTGAGTTTCGAAGGCGCGCCATCAAAAATAAGCTCGCCGGATTTTAAAATAATAACGCGCGAACAGAGGCGCTCGATGTCGTCCATGTTATGGGACGTGAGAATGATCGTGGCCTTTTCCTTTTGGTTAAACACCTTCAGAAAGTCGCGAAGTTTTTCGGCCGCTAGACCATCAAGCCCGATTGTGGGTTCGTCTAAGAAAATCACTTTCGGCCAGTGAAGGAGTGCGCCGATGAGTTCCATCTTCATTCGTTCGCCGAGTGAGAGGCGACGGATCTGGGTTTGGAGGAGGCGCTTCACATCGAGAAGTTCTGAAAGGGTATCGAGCCGCTCGCGGTACTTCGCTTCCGGAATTTCATAGATCGCTTTTAAAAGATCAAACGCATCGACCGCAGGAAGGTCCCACCAGAGTTGGGCCTTCTGACCCATGACGAGAGAAATTGCGTGGCGAAACTCCATCGTCCGGTCGAAAGGCTTTAGACCCATAACGGAGACCGAACCGCTGGACGGCGGGATGAGGCCCGAGAGCATTTTTAGTAAAGTTGTTTTACCCGCGCCGTTTGCGCCGATGAGTCCGACAAACGATCCTTCTTCGATCGTAAACGATACATCCTTAACAGCGACGTGTTCGGTGTACTTCGGGTTTAAGAGTAGACCGATGGTCGCTTTGAAACCTTCGGCTTTACTGGGCGAACGGAAAACACGACCAACGTTATTTACAGAGATGATGGGAGTTTTAGACATTTAAAATGTGGAAACAGAGCGCGTTCCGGAGAGCGTTTTTTTAGACTCGGTCACGCCAGGGATCCATGCATTATAGCGCGTGATGATCGTTTGGTTATCGCCGAGCCCTTTTGGGTTCACTGCAGAATCACTAAAGCCCTTCGAGATCGGGAAAGCGGTGATGAGGTAAGGTAGTTTTTCCGCCGAGTCGAGTACGGAATAAATGAGGAATTCGGCGTTTCCACCGGTGGTGTCGCCTACAGAAGTCGTGAAAGGAACGAAGTCAGAACGAATTTCAACCGTGCGACCGCCGTCTAACTTAAGAACTTCGGTAAGCCTACGGCCATGGAGCGACTTGAAATTAAAGGCGTGAAGGTCACGAGAAACACCTTTTGTCGTCGACATCATTTTTCGAGCCGCTTCTTCTGCGCGCGAGTCGCCACGAAAAGCTATGGAACCCGAGAAGTAGGTGACGTTTGAAAAGAGTCCGCCTTTTTTAGGAAGTGGCGCGATCGTTCCAGTGGGGAGCCCAAACCCATTTTCGATATCGGGACGAACCCAGCGTAGGCGCTTATATCCGTAAGTCGTTTTCAAATTAGAGAGAAGATATCCGTAGGTGTGTTCGAATCCGGCGTGAGCAATGCGTTCGGCATTAACCGAGTCGACTCCCGCACCACGGGGAAGAACCCCAGCACGTGCGAGGACTGCATCGAGAACTGCGTTTGGAACAATAATTCCTTTAGCGCCCTCATCGAAATTAATGCTCCGACCCCAGAGGAGTTTCATAGCACCCGAAGTTTTTCCTTCATGCGAGAGTCGATCTAAATAGTCGGGCGCAATTTCAGTGAGGCGATCGAGGACTCGAATCTGTGCCGTCTCAGGATTTGGATCGGTTTTTAAAGTCGCTTCTAAATCGCGTGCGATGCCGGCCCAGGGACAGTCGAGTTCAGTTTCTTTTTCTGAGACGACCGGACAGACGGGAAGTGTGAGGTCAGTCGTGATCAGCGGAGCTGCGCGAACAGTAGAAAGGAGTGAAAGAAGGAGGACTAAAACCAGGACGCCAAAAGCTTTCATATGGGGCGGGATTATCACGAATGCCCGGCTTCCTCTACTAAGGAAGTGAGTGCCGCGTTAAGATTTGGATAGAGAAAGGAATACCCTTGGGCCAGAAGTCGGGTGGGCACGACCCGCTGCGAGGCGAGCGCTGTTTCCTCGGCCATTTCCCCAAGCGCGAATTTTAGCGCGACCGCGGGAACCGGGATGAGAGTCGGTCGGTGGAGGACGGCGCCCAGAGTTTTAGTAAACACCTCGTTGGTTACTGGCTCGGGGGCGACCGCATTATAAATGCCTCTGAACTTTTCTGGTGTCTTTATGGCAGCGACATAAAGCGCGACTAGGTCTCGGCGATCGATCCAGCCCATCCAGTGTTTTCCGTCGCCGATATGTCCACCGATCCCGAGCTTGAAAATGGGTAAAAGCTTTTCAAGCATTCCGCCCCCGGCTCCGAGCACAACCCCTACTCGGAAGATCGTGAGATTCGGGGTCTTCGCCTTCAGCGCTTCGGCCTCCCAGTGGCGGCAGACTTCGGCTAAAAATCCGGTGCCTTCCCCGGCTGAGTCGTCGTTCAGGACTAGGTCGCCTCGGGAACCATAAATACCAGTCGCGGAAGTCGAGATGAGGGCAGGTGGTTTTTCGAGCGCGTTTATTCCCGAGACCAGGTTCCGAGTGCCGAGCCTTCGTGACTCTAAAATCCGGCGTTTTGTTTCTTCGTTCCACCGACCGGCCCCCACATTTTCACCGGCGAGGTGGACGACGACATCGGTGCCTGTAAGAGCGGTCGCCGGGGCGACCTCGGTTTCTGGATTCCAGGCGTAGGCCGTTAAGTGGGGGATGTCCTTAAACTGGGCCCGGGCTTTTTCAGGGTTTCGGGTGAGCAGGCAAATTTCGGTTGGACCGGCCGCCTTCGCGAGTGCTCGGACGATTTCAGAACCCACAAACCCAGTCGCGCCAGTCAGAGTAATCTTCATTTCTGATGTTTAAGCTTATTTAAACTAAAAGAAAAGGCTGTATCCGGGTTTTCAGGTGTCTAAAAAGTAGACAGTTTCCCCCTCTAAAAAGGCCTCATCTCTCATAGGTTTTACCTGGCGGTGTGTCATTTTGGCCTGCCCTTTGCTTTAGTCTTAGGTAACGGACCAATTAGGTTCGGAGTCTCAAGGTGTGAAAAGAGAGAATACTTATGAAGAACAACAAAAAGATTTTAGTCCTGATCACTGCTTCGATGTTGGGCCTCGCGCTCTCCGGATGCGGAAGAGATAACTACAATGGAAACTACACGGGTTCTGAAACAAAGATTCCCCAGGCTGGGCAAGCAGGACAGATGGGATTCCCCCAGATGGGAATGGGACAGCAGTCTTTCCGCGGTGTAACTGCCGCCCTCTCTCATAATGGCGAAATTGTGACAGGGACTTACACCATTTCTCAGGGAGTGCAGCAGCAGAATCAGTTTCCTGGATCGACACCTGTGGCGGTGACTCCTGAAACTTACCGTTTCGAAGCTAATGCGAGAGGTTCGAACGAACTGACCGCGGTTCGCCTAATCCCGATGACCACGGGTGGATTCAATACTGGATTTGGAGCCGGATGCGCTCTCGAAGGAACTTTGACTGCAGTAGAGAATGGTCGCCGCATCACGGGCACTCTAAATCCGACAGCGATGAATATGAACATGATGTCGAATTTATGCTTCCCGACCCAGATCACGCTCGACCGGGCGAACTAAGGGTTAGCGGTTATTAGGGACCGACCTGGCTTAGTCTTCTCGCGTGGTTTTCCGTTAACGAGGTCTTCGACATCGAGGACTAAGAATGTTTCTCCACGGATTTCCCATTTTACATCCACGTCGAAGAGCGTGAATGCGAACTTCAATCCTTTAGATTCTGGTGCGTCTGCGGGCATTTTTCTTTTCTGTGAAGCAGGACGTGGGTCGAGTTCCAGCATTTCTATAATCACATTTTTAATTTCTGGCTTCGTTTTTTCGTGACGAGTAATCGACTCGAGTGACTGTGGAGAAAAATCTACGGTGAATTTTTCAATCGGAGCCGCAGCCCATCCCGCATTTGCATCGGGGATGGAATCTGCAAACGGAATGTAAGGTTTAATGTCGAGGATCGGAGTTCCGTCGAGTAGGTCCACTCCTGATACATGGATCTTCGCCATTTTCCCGCTGTAATCGATGCTTTCTAGTTTTACTGCAGAAAGACCGATCGGATTAGGTCTGTGGGGAGAACGGGAGGAGAGCACGCCGACTTTTTTTCTTCCACCGAGACGGGGGGGGCGAATCGAAGGCTTCCAGTCTCGCGCTCCGTGATCGTGAAACACGAAGATGATCCAGATGTGTGAAAATGTTTCGAGTGTTCTGCAGGCCTGAGAAAGAAAGGGATGATCTCGGAGTTCGATCACACCCTTCGCAGTCGCCACCATTCCGGGTTGGCGGGGAATTCCGAATTTTTCAGCGAACCCAGTACGAATGATGCCGATCGGCTCAAATTCGTAAGGAGAAAGTGCAGGAGCACGATCTGCTTTTTTTGCAGACCGTGCTCCTGAGTAAGCTGATTTATCGGACGGTTTTTTTTGCATGAGCCGTCAGCCGAATTAACGAAGCGTGCTGTTAATGAGGAGAGTGCACTTATACTTCATTCCGCCGAGTGGGTTCATCGTGCAGATATACGAATCGCCCGAAATTCTTTTCGAAGGAGTTTTGCTTGAGGATTTATCCGGTATTTTCCCTGCATCGATAAGAGCGGCATAAATTTCTTTAGCGGCTTCTCCGCGAATTTCATAGGTGTCATCATCGAGTTTTGCCATCGACTGGACGCCACGACCTGGAATAACTCGGTCATCTTTTTTCTGGGTGATCACTAACTGCTTTGTGCAGAAAGCAGCGGGGCAGGAGCGGCTGCCCTGGATGTATTCACCTTCGAATAGGGACACATCAGGGTGGCGCGAAACTTTTAAAACTTCGGTTGCTTTGAAAAGAGTCGGATGTAGATCGTGAAGAACTCCGGGAACACCCATCGAAGTCCGGCTGTAGCCGTCGATACTGAGTGTTTGGGTTCCATTTCGAGTGGTGAGTTTCGCAGTGTCTGCGAAAGCGGACGAGAGAGTAGCGAGTGCGGTGAGAACGATAAATGCTGATTTCATGATGACCCCCTTAGGTATCTTGATTATTGACGCGGGGTATAACATGGGTTGGTGGGGGATTGGAATGTAAATGATGCGGGTGGTAATAATACGATTTATAGCTGACTTTATTATTCACAAAATATGGAAAATAAATATTAACAAATTGATTTTATTACATAAAATTTTTATTTATTATATATTTTATCATTCACAAAATAACCAATATAATGGGCTATGGCCGAAAATTCGATTTACCGAGTCCTACTATTTGGTCCTAAAAAGTCTTCAGAATTAATTGAAGAACTGAAGATCAGTCAGCCCACTTTTTCGAGGCTCATCCAAAAATCGATTCGTGAGGATAAGGTTCAGGCGTTTGGAAAAAATAAAGGGGCGATTTATGGCATTCCCCGTGAAGTCACCAAAGCCGGATCCCGGTTTCCTCTCTTTAAAATAACCGAAACAGGCGAAGCGAAATTATTAGGGGAAATTACCGCCGTCGTACCGAGAGGATATGTTTTAAATCCGATAAAGGGTAAGCCAGAAATTTTTCCCGGAATCCCATTTTATCTTTCGGATGCTAGACCTCAGGGATATCTCGGTCGCGCATTTGTCTCGCGAAATTCAGATCTGGGTTTTCCACATCGACTGAACGACTGGAGCGAAGACCAAGTATTCTGTTCACTCGTACTTCGAGGAGAGCACCTTCCAGGAAACTTACTCGTGGGCGAAGAGTCTTTTAAAAGGCTCGAAAGTGAAAATGGGGTGGAGGAGATTCCGAAGAAATTACGAGAAAAAAAATACCGCGAGCTTTCTCTTCTATCGATTACGGGGAGTGTTCCGGGATCATCGGCAGCGGGTGAACAACCCAAGTTTTCAGCTTATCTAGAAGGAAAGAAGCACGTACTTGTAAAATTTAGTTCGTCCTTAAAGTCCCCAAAGGGAAGAAGATGGGGAGACTTACTCATCGCAGAGTCGATTGCTCTTAATATAGTGAAAGAGAATCTAAGCATTTCAGTAGCGGAGAGCGAAATCATCGAAGGCGAAGAAGAGATTTATTTAGAGTCGACACGGTTTGACCGGTCGGGCGAGAAGGGACGTCTGGGGTGTATCAGTTTTTCCGCAGTCGAGGCGGAGTGGATCGGAAAGCCAAGTGTGTGGGCAGCCTCTGCGAAAGAACTTTTACGGATGAAAAAAATATCGAAGGCCGATGCTGAGGCGATCCAGCTTCTGGATGCGTTTGGGGCATGGATCGCAAACTCAGACCGCCATTATGGAAATCTTTCGTTCTTTTACGAACCCGGTGACGAAAAGGTTCGTCTAGCTCCGCTCTACGATATGCTACCGATGTTTTTTGCCCCAAAAGAAACGGAAGATGCTGAGTTTAATCGGGAATGGAAAGTCCCAGCTCTTCATCCTGACTGGGTGCCAGTCTGGGGACGCGCTCGGGAGGCTGCGGTTTTATTTTGGAATAAAGTTATCGAGGATAAGCGAATCAGTTCAGGATTTCGAGCTGAGGCGCAGGTCGTTTTGGATTTAGCTAAAAAAAAATAAAAGCTAAATTAATTTTTCCCAGAAACCCGTATCGAAATCCGCTTCACGATCTCATCCACTTCTAAGTCTAAAAGGCCCTGACCGTCGGGGAATGTTTCGGGATCGTCTCTATATAGAATAGAGGTCGAAAGGGTCTCGGACTTAAAGAACTCGGGATTCAGCTCAATCACCGCGCGGATCGAGCTTGGTACAGTCGTTTCGATTCGGTCGTCGAGGTTAAGGTTCTCAATCTTTCTCTTCTGGTTTACGGCGCGAGTGAGGGTTCGAAGATTTCCTTCGAGTTCCTGTTCTTTCGTTACCGTAGGATCGACTTCAATCGAGACGAGTGAATCGACCGCGAGATTTGGATTCGTTCCCTTCGTCGCTCGTGCGATCGTGACATCGGCAAACGTAATTTCTTCGCCGTCGACTTTTAGGGTCGCGCCTTTTTCGAGTTTTAAGAGTTCAGAGAGCGGCATTGCACCGATAGAGGCACCTACTTGCTTCATCTTAGCGCCCAGGCGTTTTCCTAAGACTTGGAAATTCGCTTTCGCGGTGACGGAGACGAAATCATCTTCGTTTGAGATGTATTCAATTCTTCGAATATTCAGCTCGTCCTTAAAATAGACTTCGAATTTTTTAAGATTCTCAAGCACGCGCTTTTCTCGGTGAATGATCTTCATCGATAGAAGTGGAATTTTTGCTTTCACCTTAATTTTTTCTCGGTGATTACGTCCCAGAGTAACGAGCGCATCCATCACGCTGACTGCTTCTTCAAGGTCGGTGTGAATGAGTTCTTTTCTCGCGTGCGGAAAGTCTTCGAGGTGTACGGACTCCTGTGCAGTAGGGAGGACGGCTTTTAAATTCTGGAACATAGTTTCAGAAAGGAACGGCGCAAATGGTGCCATCACTTTTGTGAGTGTCGTTAGCACATGATAAAGCGTTTCGTAGGCGTAGCGCTTATCATCGGGCATTCCATTCGCCCAGAAGTGCGAGCGATTAAACCGGATGTAAGTGTTTGTGAGTTCTTCTACGAAAGAAAGGAGATGCGGAACGACGTTAAAGAGTCGGTACGCTTCCATTTCTTTTTCGGTGTTCTGGATTAAGGAATTTAGCCGCGAGAGAATCCACTGGTCGAGTGGGTTCGGGCTGTTCTCTGGCTTTAGTCCAGTTCCTCCCGAGGAGGAACCTCCTGGCGTGAACGCGTCCACATTCGCGTAGTTCACGAAGAAGGCGTATGAGTTCCACCAACGAAGTAAAATTTTGCGAACGACTTCGGTCACGGATTTTTCCGCAAACCGAAGTTCCTCGGCCTTAACAACCGGAGAGTTGATCATATAGAGGCGAAGGGCATCCGCGCCGTGACGATTTAAAACTTCGTTTGGATCGGGGTAATTTTTTAAGGACTTCGACATCTTCTTACCGTCTTCGGCGAGAATCAGTCCGTTCACGATCACGTTTTTAAAGGGAGCTTTATCGAAGAGCGCAGCACCGATGACCATGAGGGTGTAGAACCAGCCACGCGTTTGGTCTAAGCCTTCGGCGATAAAATCAGCGGGGAAGGTTTTCTCGAATTCAGCTTTTCCGGTCTTTGGATATCCGAGTGCTGCATACGGCATCGAGCCCGATTCAAACCAGCAATCTAAAACGGGTTCGATTCGCTTTAGCGGCGACTTTCCAGTCGGGGATGGAATTTCTACAGAGTCGATCGAATCCATGTGGATGTCGGTGATTTTTTTACCCGAAAGTTTTTCAAGCTCTTCACGCGAGCCGATGCAGATCATCTCGCCTTCTTTATTTCGCCAGATTGGGAGTGGAGTTCCCCAGAACCGGTTACGGGAGATGGCCCAGTCGCGCGCATTCTCTAACCAGTTTCCGAATCGTCCATCACGGAGATGGTCGGGAACCCAGCGAGTTGTTTTATTCGCTTTAAGAATTTTTTCTTTTACCTGCTCGACTCTTACGAACCAGGACGAAACCGCTCGGTAGATGAGAGGCGTGTCGGTTCTCCAGCAGTAAGGGTAGGAGTGAGTGAGAGTGTCGTGGCGAACGAGTCGTCCCTTCGCTTTAATTTCTGCGATCAGATCTTTATCAGCGTCCTTTACTCGTTTTCCTGCGTAGGGTCCTACGGCAGAAGTAAACATTCCGTCGTCATCGACGGGGTTTACTAACGGGATTCCGTTTTTCTGACAGGCGAAATAGTCGTCTTCACCGAAGGCAGGCGCCATGTGAACGATACCGACACCGGAGTCCATGGTAACGTGGTCGGAGTGAATGACTTTAAACGCGCCTTCTTTTTCTTTTGCTGCGAAATAAGGGAAGAGGGGCTCGTATTTCCAGCCGATTAGGTCTATTCCTTTTAATTCAGCGACGATTTCAAAATTTTTATCCGCATCTTTTCCGAACGGATTTTTCCAGAGCGCTTTAGATAAAACGTATTCGTGCGCTGGTTTTCCATCGGCCGGCGATTTTTCGCGAATCTGAACATAGTCAGCATCCTGGTGGACGGCGAGAGCTAAGTTCGATGGAAGTGTCCATGGAGTGGTCGTCCATGCGAGAAGTGAAACGTTCGGTTTTCCGAGGACAGGGAACGAGACGGTGACGGCAGGGTCTTGGACCTGTTTATAGTTTAAGTTCGCTTCGAAGTTCGAGAGCGCGGTCGAAAGACCGGTCGAGTAAGGGACGACTTTATAACCTTCGTAGATGAGACCTTTATCGAACATCTGGCGGAAGACCCACCAGACGGACTCCATGAATTCTGGCGACATCGTGAAGTAAGCGTTTTCCATATCGACCCATCGGCCAATTCGCTTCACGGTTCGTTTCCACTCTTCGGAATACCTCTGCACGATTCCACGGCAGGCAGAGTTATAAGCAGCGATGCCCATCGCGTGGACATCTTTATTTGATTTTATGTTCAGCGCTTTATTAATTTCGTATTCGACGGGGAGTCCGTGACAGTCCCACCCGAATCGGCGAGGGACTGAGTATCCCTTCATGGTCCAGTAGCGAGGCACGACATCTTTTAGTGTGCCGGCGAGAAGGTGGCCGTAGTGAGGTAAGCCAGTCGCAAACGGAGGGCCGTCGTAAAAGGAGTATGCCTTCGCATCTTTCCGAGCAGTCACCGACTTCTCGAATATTTTCTTATCCGCCCAGAAAGCCAGAATTTTTTCTTCCTCACCGGGGAGGGAAACGTCAGATCTTACAGGTTCGAAGGGTTTTTTACTCGGCTGGGTGGACATCGTTAGAGGTTAGCGAAAATTCTGGGGGAGGGGAAGGGGGAGTTGGCGGTTGGATTCCAAAGAAAGGTGTAAAAATCAAAAACGTATTAAAAATTTCCAACTAACAACATGCGTTGTTCCATCGGGAAATACTCGAGTTAGTTCGATTATTTCAGGTGTTTTAAAAAAAATAGTCCTAACATGTTGTGTGCCACTCAAAAAGGTATCATTAGATCCGCATAGGGAATTTATGACCAACTTAGTTTTTTCAAAAACAGAATAATTACCCGAATAAAAAAGAAAATTTTTATCCCAAATAATTTGAATTGAAATAGAATCCCTAGAGAAAATCATTGTACCATCAACAAGCGAAACTTCGACGCTGTGATTTTCAGGCTGATTAATAGTATAGTTAGAAACTTTCCATATACTTTGATTCAAATTAAGTATCGAATTTCCACTCATTTTATTAACCGACTTTTTTTACGGAATAGTTTTGATTTAACTTTATAGCAGTAGAGAAATCAACGGTTTGAATATTATCGCTCGTTACCGGATGTAATTCATCTAGTTTTTTAGATATATGATGGAAAAAGTTAATTTTAGTCGAACTATAAAAAATCCAACCAGACAAAGATTTTGCAGTTTGTTCGAGCTTAGAAGCAAGTGGCATAGCGCTCCCAGAAATTGTATATTGAGAGTTTTGAACACCGGTTGAAATATCACCATACTCAATAATTACACGAGTAACGGGAACTTTTTTAAATGGCGAATTAAGTACCGACCCTAATCCGGTAGAAATAAGCTGATCAAGTTTTATACATAGCTCTGAAATTTTAAACTCTGTTTCAAGGTTTGGTTCATCAGAAGGGAAAAGTAAATAAAAGCAGTCCCAGACTAATTTAAATTTAATTGCACCATACGCCGTGTATAAATCTGCAGCATTTTTATCAATAGAGTTTATAAAATCAGTCCATTTATCTGAACCAATTTTATGTGAAATAGCTGTACTACCCCTTACGTCTATCATTACTAAATATCCGATTCTTGACTCGTTCAACGATAACTTCTTTGATATGAGGTCTAATGCTTGTCGTGGCACAATCATTTCGACATTCTCTGTGATTTTATAAGAGGTTAAATATTCACGAACGATTCCGTTTATTGAACTATTGATAATTTTTAATCCATCATTTGAAGTGGCCGAAAAATTTCCATAGATTTTACTTTCGATCCAAAACAAACCCATTAACTCGTTACTATTTAAATTTTCTATCGGCATAAGAGCCAAACTTTTTGCATAAGTTGATCTTAAATATTGTTGCGATTTCTCATGTAAATTACTGATAATAAGATCGACGTTAGAAATAGAAACGATAGAATTGGTATGCACAGCAACCGCTAATGGGCCTTGTGAGTTACCCGGTAAAGCTCGCCATTCAGTATTCTTGAACAAGTCGAATGATCGATCATCGATCGAACCACGAGTTGTAAGGTTCAAGCGATGACCGTTTGAAGAATCGTATGAAAGATATGCGCAGTATGTATCTAATTCAGACTCAACTAATTTAACGAGTGACTCCATTAGCTCATCAAAGTTCTTCGATTTGCCTAGGCCCGAACGAGAAATTTTTTCCGCAATATTTTTACTTTTCGTTATCCATGAGTATGTGTGTTCGTTTTTAATCAAAGAAAAAACCTTCTTGGAAGCTTGATTGAGGGTGTCTAAAAATATATTGGTTTCTCTATTCGCGACCGAAAAAGATGAGCGAATATCACTAAAAAGCGATATTACGATTGATTCTTTTCCATCAACAAAAAGCTGATATTGATTTAAAAAATTATATTTAGTGGAATGATTGGAATCAGGGTTTAAATTTTCGTATAAAGCAGAATCAGTTGCAAGATTTTCAAACTTAGTTCCAATGTTTAAAGTGGGAGCAATTGATTTTGGAATTGAATTAATTGTATTTCTATAGACAGCAGAACCCTCTTCATTAACTTCAATTGTTATTTTTTCAACATTATCAAAACCAAAAACAAGATAAACATCTATCGATCTGAAGTGAGCGAGTTTTGCTTCCTTTAATATACAGGTAGAAAAATCCTCAATACTTGTTATGGAGTGCAAGGATCGCGACCAGTCTACCATTTCGACAATCCTCCGCCCTTTCTTGATTTTGTCGAAAAAAAGCAACGAAATGAGAACCGTTGAAAAAATGAGTGTAGTCATTCCTGAGGGCGTCTTAATTATGCTAAGGACTTTAAAAACCTCGAGAGTGAGCAGTAGTGAAAAGCACAAAGCATAATAGTTACGATTTAAAATGAATCCCAAGAGCCCTAAAAAAATAGAAATTATAGACGTAAAAGTTAAAACACTCCCATAATTTGGGGTAAAATATATGACAAAAAAACCAATTAGAATTAAAGGATGCGCAAATTTCTTTGAATTCACCGCAAATTCGAATGTGCGACCGTTTTTGTTTTG
>JBGSHQ010000432.1:0-6086 GCA_041752095.1 Bdellovibrionia bacterium | reverse complement strand
GAGAGTCGGAATGGACTGTTCGGTCGCGAATGCACGAAGATCACCTTTCGTAGGGTTCGTGATCGCGACGACATGGGACTTCCAGCGATCAACACCTAACCATTCGAGCGCGAGAAGAAACTGGGCTAGAGTTTCGAAAGTCGTGCCGGACTTCGTGACCGGAACAACGAGCGTCGTCGCAGGGTTTAAAGTCTTTAGAGTCTCTTTCCATTCAGTCGGGTCTGGATTTTCTAGGAACTGGACACGGATACCTTTTCCAGCTCTGTGTTTAAGTGCAGAAAGGAGTGAGATGGGTCCAAGGCTACTTCCGCCGATGCCTAAGAAAAGAGCGTCGGAAAATTTCCCGCTCGAGAGAATTTCTTTCGCGAGTTTTTCGGTCGCGTCGATATCTGAGATCGCTGAATTCGTGATGGAGTCATAAAATCCGATTTCACCACTCGCGTAGCGGGCTTTTAATTTCCCCCAAGTATCGAAAAAAAGCTGGCCCGAAGCAGGAGTGCCTGCTTGAGATTTCGGGGTGCGAAGAAGGCTCGACCAGTCGAGCATGAGAGGGGAAGAACCGAGGCGTGCGGCGGTGATAGACATGGGTGGGATTTAATAGGAATTCAGTGGGGGATTCAAGGCTGATGATCGTTAATAGGACTAAAATTGAGCATGCTCAATAAAAGGAGGACAATTATTGAGTATTCTCAACAGATTGCTTAGCCCCTACTTATTCCAAATTCGCTAAGCACCGAAACCCTGGTGAGAATCATTCCGCCTCGTAGGGCCCTCGTCTGGTGTGCGACAGGGGACGTACCGAGCAAGGCCATGGCGCGGAATGCTGTTCGACATCGCCTTCAAGTGCACGGTAACTTGAATAGTACTGGTTACCCATTTTTTTAACACTCAGTTTGATGACAAAATCACCTGTGTTGTATGGAAATCCAATACACTGAATATTTTCCAGCGTGGAATCGACACAGTGAAGAACGGTTAATAGGTAATAATCAGAAACAGTAGCGTTTTTTAATCGAAAATATCCTCTGTTAGGGTCGTTGGTACCCGGATCCAAAGTGGCGCTAAAGACTTGTCCGCGCCTACCCGACGAGCAGACGAGTTCTTTAAGTGATGCATGAGTCGTAACTGAAGTTAATAACGTTATTAAGAGTGTGAGTGATTTCATTTAAATGGAGTCCTTTCAATAGGGAGTATTGTCTTACTTCTAAATATATGTGAAGTAGGATGGGGCCTTGTTTTAGTATAGGTATTTACTTATGAAGTTTAGATTTAGGGATATTGAAAATTTTGTCGAGACCAGTAAATACAGGACCATCGTTCAAGCTGCACGACGACTCGAGATTAGCCAACCCGCACTTTCCGAGAGCATTCGAAGGCTCGAAACTGATTCAAAAGTGACCCTTTTTTACCGCTCAAGGACAGGTATTCGACTTACTTCCAGTGGAAGGAGCTTTTTAAGAAAAGCTGAAAAGCTTTTACTCTCGATGAATGAGCTTGAAGGAACTCATGCACAAACTGGAATTTTTTTAGGAAAATCTGTATCGATTGGATGCCACTCAACAGTCGCGCAATACTGTCTACCCTCTGCATTGTCACGGCTCAGAGCAAAGGCACCGGACTATAAAGTAGAACTGCGACATGATCTTTCTCGAAATATTCAAACCGCAGTTCAAAAAGGTGAAATCGATATCGGTGTGGTGATTAACGCTGTTCCAGTTCCTGATATCATTTTAAAAAAGGTGGGAGTCGATTTGGTGTCGGTTTGGATTGCCAAATCGATCCAAACTTCAGATACCGTTATTTACGATGAGAATCTCTTTCAGTCACAGTCCATTTTAAAAAAATGGAAAACGAGACCGAAGAAATACCTCTCAACAGGAAGTCTTGAACTTATCTGTAGAATGGCAGAACGAGAACTCGGATATGCGATCATTCCTGATCGCGCGGTAGCGCTTGCTCCTTATCGGCTTCGAAAAGTGACAGCACTTCCCAGTTACCAAGATGAAATTTCACTCGTATTTCGTCCAGAGTTTGGGCGTGTAGTGCATGAGAGACTTATTATAGAAGCACTTGAAGAAGCGATTTCAAATTCGAAATAAAATCGCGATAATTAACGATTCCAAATCCGGTAAGCCGCGAAACAGAGTCCAGCCCCGATCCCGAAAACGAGCCACGGATTATAAACGAAGTAGGGATAAATCATCAGTGCGAGACCGATTCCGGTGAGCCCGTGGTTTTGGTTTTTTCTGCCACGCCTGAAGAACGCCAATCCAAAGATACTAAAAGCGAAACCGAAGAAAAGTCCCCACGGACTAAATCCCGAAAGCATACTCTGCGACCCGGCGACAAGTGCGCTCGTGTCGCCCGTTTCTGAAGCTTTTTGAATCGTTTCTTGAAGTTTTAGTATCGAGTCTTCGTCCATGATTTATTCTACCATGTCGCTAACCAGTGGCCCACTTCTCTAATCTCTGTTCCATCGGGATATGTTTTTTCGCGGTCGAGTTTCTGAACGAGCTGAATACATTTCGTCTTCGATAGCTCTTCTCGGAAAACGCTAAAACCCTTAGAAGGAGAAGAATCGCTCATTTTAACTTCGATCATTATCGAAGGACGACCTTCGTGCGTAATTAAAAAATCGACTTCCGCATTTCCCTTTTTATTTAAATAGTGAAGCCCCCAGTCTTCTCCCTTACAGTCCTGTCGAAAGTGGATTTCTTTTAAGAGTGAAGCGGCTACTAGGTTTTCAAGCCTCGCACCCGGATCTGTTACACGGGCAACATCATAAAAATAGTATTTCGGCATCTTTAAGGCGGATCTAGCAATATTTTTAGAGTAAGGTGTGAGTTTAAAAATCACATACATATCTTCAAGAATTTCGAGCCAGCGTTTTACTGTTTTATCTGAAACCTGGAGGTCTTCGGCGAGTGATTTATATGAAACCATGCTACCCACGAGCGACTTTAAAAGATCAATGAGAAGCTCAATTTGCTTAACATTTTTTATGACTTCAAGATCGATGAGGTCCTGCCGTAGAATGATGTCGAGATGAGTTTTCTTCCAAAGTCCGTAAAACTCTTTCGTACCGTCTAGATAGGGTTCCGGAAACCCACCGACTTCGAGAATTCGTTTAATGATTTCTTTAGGGGCAAGTTTAGAACCTAGAGTGGTCAATTCTCGAACATCGAGCGGGTGCATCCGGTAGTGGAAGTACCGACCAGCCATCGAGTCACCGACCTTTTTATACGAGTCGATCCGAGCGCTGCCCGTGACTACAAGTGAGGGAGTATTCCCTTCAGTGTCGTAAACGCCCTTTAGCCACTGTTTCCATTTTGGCATTTTATGAATTTCATCAAAAATGATGATCTCTTTTTTTCGGTCCCAAGATTTATCGCGAAGCGTTTTACGGCCTTCTTCATCATCAAAACTGATGTAATCAAAGCTTGGCGAAAGCATTTTCGTCAGGGTCGTTTTACCGCACTGACGTGGACCCGAAATCAGGAGCATTTTCTTAGCGCGGTACTTCAATAGTGGCTTTAGGTAGACCCGTTCCATATTGCTATTCTCGGAGTCCACTCCGAGAAAGTCAAGACTAATTCGGAGTGGACTCCGAGAAAGTCGGGATTATTTCGTCAGCGCCCGAGCGATAATCACGCGTTGGACCTGGTTTGTGCCCTCGACGATCTGGAGAACTTTTGCTTCACGCATGAAACGCTCGACCGGAAAGTCGCGCGTGTATCCCGAACCCCCTAAGATCTGAACCGCATCGGTCGTGATCTCCATCGCTGCGTCGGTAGCGAATAATTTCGCCATCGATGCTTCGGTTGCGTACGGAAGACCCGCATCTCGAAGTGCGGCTGCACGACGAACGAGTAAATCAGCAGCGTCGAGTTTCGTCGCCATGTCAGCAAGCATGAAACCCACACCCTGGAATTCCGCAATCGGTTTTCCGAATTGCTCTCGCTCCTTAGCGTGCGAGATAGCGACCTCAAGCGCACCCCGAGCAACGCCAACGGCAGTCGCAGCGATTGTAATTCGTCCGCCGTTTAAGGCGTTCATTGCTGCTTTGAAACCCTGGCCCTCAGGGCCTACTCGGTTCGCAAGAGGAACCTTCACGTTTTCTAAAACGACTTCCATCGTGTGAGAAATGGAGAGACCCATTTTCTTTTCGCGCTTACTACACCGAACACCGGGCATTCCTTTTTCGATAATAAATGCAGAAACGCCAGAGGAGCCTGCTTCACCTGTGCGGGCCATGAGCAGAATGACTTCTGCCACGTCAGCCTGGGTGATCCAGAGTTTCGTGCCATTCAGAATATAGTGATCGCCATTTAATTTTGCAGTCGTGCGAAGCGAGCCTGCGTCTGATCCGCTCGATGCTTCTGAGAGCGCGAAAGATCCGATCCCGTCCCCGCGAGCGAGGCTTGGAATGTATTTCTTTTTCTGCTCCTCGGTGCCCGAGGCTGCGAGAATCATCTGAGGGAGTCCAGTGACGGCGACAGAGATTGCGTAGGAGCAGGAAACTCGCGCAATTTCTTCGATCACGACACAGTATTCGGAGTAACCTAAGCCTGCACCTTCGAATGCTTCAGGAACTGGAATTCCTGTGAGTCCAAG
Organism: Bdellovibrionia bacterium; assembly: GCA_041752095.1. Classification (GTDB taxonomy): domain Bacteria; phylum Bdellovibrionota; class UBA1018; order UBA1018; family UBA1018; genus JACMQW01. The sequence continues at coordinate 1,472 of JBGSHQ010000432.1, read as the reverse complement.
TCCGCCCAGTTTTTTTATGAGCTCTGGTCTGAAGGTTTCGCTTTCTTCATCAGCGTCTACGATCGGTCTGAGTTCATTCTCTGCGAATTTTCTCGCAAGCGCTCTGAGTTCGGACTGGATGTCGCTATCCTTCATCGCTGTCGTTACTGCACTACTCATAGAGCCGCAATCTCCCCAAGCATCTGGCGAGCGATAATCATTCGCATGACTTCGTTCGTGCCGGCGCCGATTTCGATCAGCTTCGCATCTCTCATCATCCGTTCGACTGGGAACTCGCGGGTATAACCATAACCGCCTAGGATCTGAATCGCGTCGAGCGCTACCTGGGTCGCCATCTGCGCAGACTGAAGTTTAGCCTTCGCGGAGAGAACGGATGCTTCTTTACCCACGAGGAGTCCCAAATCGATCATTTTAGCTGTATTATACGTAATATGTCGGCAGGCTTCGTACCATGCCGAGGCTTCGGTCAGTCGTTCCTGAATCATCTGAAAAGATCCGATCGCTTTTCCAAATTGCTTACGATCCTTCGAATACTGTGTCGCTACATCGATCGCGCCCCGAGCAATGCCGAGCGAAATTCCGGAGATAGTAATCCGCTCGAGATCCAAATTTTCCATCATCCGTTTTACGGATCCGCCTTCGCTGCCCACTCGGTTCGCTTCCGGAATTTTCACCTGGTCAAAAACAAGTTCACCCGTCGGGCTTGCACGCATGCCCATCTTCGAAAACTTTTTCCCTGTTGAAAAACCTTTCATTCCTCGTTCGACGATGAAGGTAGAAACATCTTTTTTCGTATCACCTGTTTTAGCGTAAACGTAAAAGGTGTCGCCGTTAGGGCCGTTCGTGATCCAGGTTTTCGTTCCTGTGAGGATATAGTCGGAACCTGCCTTCGAAGCTTTCGTCGACATCGAGAGCATGTCGGAACCCGCGCCGGGTTCACTCATGCCCATGCCGCCCAGTTTTTTTCCGGAGATGAGATCCGGTAAATACTTTTTCTTTTGCTCGGCGGATCCGTTCACGCCGAGTTGGTTCACGCAGAGAATGGAGTGTGCAAGGTACGAGAGAGTGGTTGAGGCATCGACAGCTCCCATTTCTTCCATCGCAATCGTCGCTTCGATAGCGCCGAGTCCTGCACCCCCGTCTTCTTCCTTCACGGTGATTCCGAGGAGTCCGAGCGCGCCCATTTTATGAAAGCTTTCACGATTAAAACCTTCTTCGTGATCGAGGTGTTCGATTTTTGGCGCTAGTTCGTCTTTTGCGAACTGACGCACAGTATCGCTAAGCATTTTTTGTTCGTCAGAAAAAAACCACATGAATGGGTGACTCCTTTACTTTTACTAACAAGGCATGACATCATTCCTAACATCATGGTGAAGGCTGCGAAAACAGGGATTTACCCACTGCAGATTTTAGTCAACTATTGGGAAGTTAAGCCTGCGCGCATGGGCGTCAAGCTGAACCAATTGTTGCGC
>JBGSHQ010000431.1:0-2949 GCA_041752095.1 Bdellovibrionia bacterium | reverse complement strand
TCATTCATATCTCGGGATACACGGAAGACGAGAAGTACCATATTGCGCGCCGGTACCTCGTAACGAAGCAGATGGAGCTTCATGGTTTAAAGGAAGGCGATCTCACGATTACGGACGACGCTGTTCGTGATCTGATTCGTTCGTATACTCGTGAAGCCGGTGTTCGAAACCTCGAGCGTACGGTAGCCACCCTCTGTCGTAAGGCCGCGAAGCGAATTGTCGATCAGCGAACCGAAATGGCAGCTGCAAATGCAACTGAGTTAAAGAAGTCGACTAAGAAAAGTGATGTTGCGACCGAAGCGAAAGTACCTCAGATCATGATCACGATTGAAGTGGCAGATCTTGAAGAGCTTCTCGGACCCCCTAAGTATTCGGCACAGATGGCCGAAGCGAAGGACGAAATCGGACTCACGAACGGACTCGCCTACACCGAAGCTGGTGGGGACATGCTCCAAATCGAAGTGTCCGTTGTTCCAGGTAAGGGTGGGATTAAAATCACCGGTAAACTTGGGGACGTGATGCAAGAGTCTGCATCGACCGCGATGAGCTATGTGAGATCACGAGCGGAAGCGCTTGGGATTGATAAGGACTTCCACAGTAATGTCGATATTCACCTTCACGTTCCAGAGGGAGCGGTTCCTAAAGATGGACCTTCAGCAGGGATTACGATGGCGACTGCCATTACGAGTGCACTGACGAAGATTCCATGTAAGGCCAGTGTTGCGATGACTGGTGAAATCACCCTCCGAGGTCGAGTGCTTCCGATCGGTGGCTTGAAAGAAAAACTTCTTGCTGCTCGAATTGGTGGAATTAAGACTGTGCTCATTCCAAAACAGAATGTGCCGGATCTAAAAAAGATTCCCAAGGATATCACAAAGGGAATGCAAATCATTCCTGTGGAGCACGCCGACCAGGTTCTACGCCTCGCGCTTGCGGTTCCAAATCCTGAAACCTTTCTCGTGCGCCCAGACGCTCTTCCCGATCCAGTCGCATACGCAGCGGTCGAGAAGAAAACGACTCGGCCAGGAGCTGTTAAGCACTGATCTAATACTCTTATAAAAATAAGGCCCCACTTTTCTAAATGAGAGAAGTGGGGCTTTTTGATTTTAGATCACCGAAAATTTTTATCGGTAAGGACAGCTGCTTTCGTTCGGATATTCAATGATTCGAACATCTAAGGCTTGGAGGTGGCCAACTTTATATCGTGCGAGAAAGTTGCTCCATAATTTTTTCCCTATAAAGAGATCGACACGGTCACGATTAATGGCGCTCCCAACATCATCCGCACGCCAGTAGCCATCGTGTAGAGTTCCATCAGGCAGAGGCATGCCACGAGTTTGGTCGATATAAACTTTAGAACCCAGTGGAATTATTTTTCGATCTACGGCAACCGTTCGAAAGGGTTTAAGGATACAGCCACCTACACCGACGCCCCATTCATTTTTAACCACCCGAAACCGATGAATACCGCCGATGGAAGTGTCGTAATTAATAACACGACCATCGTTTAGCTTCCCAGAACCTTCCATAACGAGGTTTGTATTAAAGCTTGCTGTAACCCTAGTGAGTACATTTCCGAATCGGTCATAAATTTTTACAGATCTTTTCTCGCTTGAATTAAAGTCCGACTCGAAAATCGTATAATAGTGTGTATTTCGAAGTCGCGCGGAGATCGGTGGTAAATCTCCGGGTTCTTCGAAAACGAATCGTTTCGAAGTAGCGTCTTCTTTTCCACATCCGATCAGTAATAATAGCGAGAAAGAAATTACGATTTTCAGCATTCCATGCATCCTTCGAAAATCTTAATTGAAATAGTTCAGAATGCGAAATTTATTTTAGATTTTTAGGTTTCCGAGGTGGTCGCGAATTTTTTTAAAATTCCCTGCGTAGTACTCTTTTTTCTTCGATTCGATGAAGTTTTCTAAAATAAAAGGAGTATCAGGATTAAAAATCGCGCTAACAATATCATGCGCGACGATAAATACGGCGGCAAGTGGGCTAATGTAGTGATGGGAGAGTCCGCGCGGAAATCCACTTCCATCGGCTTTTTCGTGATGTTGTAAAATAATCGTATCGACGTCGGGCGGGACTTCGTGAAAGCGTTTCGCCATTTCAGCCGCTTTTATAGGATGGCTTCGGTAGATCTTCATTTCCTCTTCGGTAAACTCATCCTTTTTTCGGGTGAGTTCAGTTAAGTTAGTCACTGCGGCGAGTGCCTGGTTTGTGATTGGGATATCGTGCAGAAAAGCGGCGAGACTGAGTTTTTGGAGGGTGCCATCAGATCTCCACTCCATTGCGATTGCTAGTGCACATGCAATTTGGGGAAGAAGAACGCTATGAGAGGCGATATATTTCTCTCGGTCGACTTCGAGTTTTTTTAAAACGCTGCTTAAGCCCGCACTTTTCTCTATTGCTTGGACTGTGAGTTGGATGTTCGTTCGGATAACAGACTGTACCTCTTCGGTAGGGCCGAGTTTAGTGAGGAGTTCCTGCGCGGTTTCGTGAATATTTGTGAGAAGTTCGGGGTTTAAATTTTCTGGCAGAATCTCGGACTGAAGCATGAGGAGCATGTCGTTTTTAAATTTAATTAAAAACTCGGAGCATTCATCTTTACGCAGATACAGGTGTTCGAGGTTTTTATCTCGAAGGATGCGTTTGTAATCGAGTTCACTGAACTCGTCGCCTTCTTGAAAAAGTTTTACAAACTTCGTTCCAGAGAGTCGGATATAAATTCCCGCTTTTAACTGGCCTACACGAATCAGCAGGGATGTCCGTATCTGGCAGGTATCCGAATCGGTAAGTCCCTTATCTGTAGTTGGGGTAGAGAGAATATCGGGAAGTTTATTCTTTGCCTCATAGATAGGACCGAGAAGCTCGAGTGTTTGGTCGATGAGGGAAAGCCAGGGAGCGAACCCGATGATGTTCATCTTTTTAATCGTCGGGTCTTCT
>JBGSHQ010000430.1:0-2507 GCA_041752095.1 Bdellovibrionia bacterium | reverse complement strand
AGGTTTTAATTCACCGGCGATCATTTTTAGTAGCGTAGATTTACCCGCACCGTTCGGTCCGATGAGAGCGATTTTTTCCCCAGAGAAAAGAGTAAAACTCAGTCCTTCGAAAAGAGGACGAGACGCGAACGAATGGCGAAGACTCTGGGCAGTGGCGAGGACTGAAATGGGAAGGACCTTTCGAAAAAGAGGACTAAAATTACTTCTTCTTCGTATCCTTATTTTTCACTAACTGGGGATTTTCTTTTTCAATCCACTGTCGTTTTTTATCCACATTATCATGCCGATCGTCTGCTAGAATGAGTTCGATTGCGTGAAGCTCGTCTTCGAGTTCCCATTTCGAAAGCATCATGACAGCGACTTCCTCGTGGGAGTCGGGCACCTTAACGCTCTCGTGAACCTTCATCTTATGCCGAATGCCGAGACTGCGTTGAATCAGTTCGAGTTTACGTTCTTTATCCATATTTAGAGTAACCCCGCTTGTGAACGTAAAACGTACTGAAGAATCCCGCCGTGGCGGAAGTACTCAAGTTCGTTGGGTGTATCGATACGGAGTTTTACTCCGAATGATTTCACCTTTCCTACGCTATCTGTTGCTTTCACCGTCACAGGCTGGCCCATCACGAGAGACCCAATTCCTAAGATTTCAAACGTCTCATCACCCGTTAGACCGAGTGACTTAGCGGTTTCACCCGCCAGATATTGAAGCGGAAGAATTCCCATGCCGACCAGGTTCGAGCGGTGAATCCGTTCGAAGCTCTCAGCGATCACAGCGCGAATCCCCAGTAGCTTTGGTCCCTTTGCAGCCCAGTCTCGTGAAGAGCCGGTGCCGTATTCCTTACCTGCGAGTACGATGAGTGGCGTATGCGCCGCCTGGTATTTCACCGAAGCATCGAAGATCGACATCGTCTCACCCGTCGGGTGGTACTTCGTCACGCCACCTTCGACTCCAGGAACGAGTAAGTTCTTTAAGCGAACGTTTGCGAACGTTCCGCGAACCATGACTTCGTGGTTTCCGCGGCGAGCGCCGTAGGAGTTAAAGTCGACGGGTTTTACACCGAGAGAAACGAGGTACTGTCCAGCCGCCGATTTTCCGTTAAACGATCCTGCAGGCGAGATGTGGTCAGTCGTGATCGAGTCGCCGAGTACGGCGAGCGTGCGAGCACCAGTGATGTCCTTCACGGTATCTGGTTTTGCTTTCATCCCATCAAAGAACGGTGGCTCTTTAATGTAGGTCGAAGCGTTATCGAAGGCGTAAAGGTTACCCTTCGGGAATTTAATTCCAGCCCAGGAAGAGTCACCCGAAAACACATCGGCATACGACTGTTTAAACTGCGTAGCGGTCACGTGCTTAGAAATCTGAGCAGCTACATCTGCGTCCGTCGGCCAGATGTCTTTTAGGAAAACAGGTTTCCCGTCGCTCCCCGTTCCGAGGGGTTCCGTCGTGAGATCGATATTCACCGATCCCGCAATCGCGTAAGCGACGACGAGTGGGGGGGAGGCAAGGTAGTTCGCCTTAACAAGGGGATTCACGCGGCCTTCGAAGTTTCTGTTTCCGGAGAGAACGCTTGCGACGTAAAGATCACCATCGGTGACTGCTTTAGAAACTTTTTCAGGAAGGGGTCCAGAGTTTCCGATACAAGTCGTACATCCATATCCAACGACGTGGAATTTTAAAGCTTCGAGGTGTGGGAGAAGTCCCGACTCTTTTAGGTAGTCGGTGACGACTTTCGATCCAGGTGCGAGCGATGGCTTCACCCAAGGTTTAACTGTAAGTCCACGAGCGACTGCGTTTTTAGCAAGTAACCCCGCCGCCATCAGCACACCAGGATTCGAAGTGTTCGTGCAGGAAGTGATCGCAGCGATTACGACTGCGCCGTTATCGATTCCATCCTTCGATGCTTTAACTTTCGAGGCGTCGCCTTTAGAGAGCTCAGTCGCGTAGGAAGCAAAACTCGCCGGAACCTTTCCAAGCGAAATTCGGTCCTGGGGACGCGCCGGACCTGCAAGCGATGGCTCGACAGTCGAGAGATCGAGTTCGAGCGTGTCCGAGTAATTCGAATCTGGCTTTGCAGGATCGTACCAGAGGTCCTGTGCCTTGAAATAAGCCTCGACGATAGCCGCCTGTTTTTCGCGCCCTGTGAGTTTTAAAAAATCCGTAGTCTTCGAATCGACGGGGAAGAGTCCCACTGTCGCACCATACTCAGGCGCCATGTTCGCAATCGTCGCGCGATCTGCGAGCGTAAGATTCGCAAGCCCCGGTCCGTAGAATTCTACGAACTTACCGACCACACCTTTTTTACGAAGTGCCTGGGTGACTGTGAGAACGAGATCCGTCGCAGTGACTCCGGGCTGAAGTTTTCCCTTCATCTTAAACCCAACGACGAGTGGAATCAGCATCGAGCACGGCTGACCTAACATCGCCGCTTCCGCTTCAATCCCGCCCACGCCCCATCCGAGGCATCCGAGACCGTTAATCATTGTCGTGTGTGAGTCGGTTCCGATCA
>JBGSHQ010000429.1:0-6062 GCA_041752095.1 Bdellovibrionia bacterium | reverse complement strand
AAATCTTGGATCACTCTGTTCCATGCATTTATCCCACTGTCCTGCTTGCCAGCTGCCTTCACTCAAACCGTTCTCAACACTCCCCTGTCGTGAGTGCCTAGGTGGCCTCCTCATCGCCCCATTTATTTGCCGATTCTGCCTGGGTTTAGGCTGTGAAATCGAACACTGCTCACGTTACTGGATGCGGGTCGAAGGTGATGATGGAATTAAACTCTTCGATTCAATTTCGGCTGCGTACCTCTCGATCGGACCCGGGGCTGGGGTTTTAAAGTCTTGGAAGAAGTCCGGGAGTCCAGCTTTAAGTCATACGCTCACGGAAGGTATGGCTCGCGCGTTAGGCTCGTACGAAAATTTAGTTCTGATCCCAGTCCCACAGTCTCCCGCTAGAAAATGGCAACTGAACGGGGGTTCGGTTCTAAGGCTCTGTGAAATGATTGTGCGATCGAGACGGCAATCATCCGCAAAAACAGAAATTCAGGATCTTCTTGAGGTCGATGTCTCTTCCGAAACCAACCAAGCACGAATGAAAGGAGACGGGCGCTATAAGAGGGAGCAGAGTTTTAAATTTCGACCATCGAAATCTTTTACCCACGAACCTCTTGGAGAAAAAACCACCCTACTCCTCGTCGACGACTTCCTCACTTCAGGTTCTACCCTCCGTGGTGCGCTTGAAACACTTCGAAATGGATTTGAGGACTCAGGGCTTTTTTCCGGTCGTAAAACTCGGGTCGGAATCTTCGTTTTAGGCTTTAGGCCGAGTTTAGGGGTAAAATTATGAATTTCTCAGGGGTTGACAGTTTGATATACTTTTTGGTATCATTATGATGACTACAAGATGGATTGTTGTGGTTGAACCGAATGCTGAGAAAGAACTGCGTAAACTTCCGAAAGAAGTTTCAATAATTTTAGGAAATTTTAAACAAGATTTGGAAAATGAGGGTCCAATTCCCAGAGGCTGGATTATTAAACATGTTCTTGGTAGGCCGGGTGTTTACGCTGCCCGACTGAAACGCGAGTACCGCGTCCTTTATCAAGTCATCGAACCTCATGTTATCGTTTTGAGTATTTCCCACAGAAGAGAGGCTTATTAATATGATGCTTAAAAAAATATCAAAAATGGTCGTAGACCAAAACCCAGAGATGAAAAATTTCAGTTCCTCACAACTGCGGATCGTTAAAAAAGCTGTTCATCGAGCGATCATACTCGCTGATCACGAGGTTCTTAGCCCTGAGGAAACAAAAAAATTATTTCTTGAACTTGTCCCAGATCTCGGCACCCCCGCCTCCGCACTACGCGCGTATCGCGGCCGCGAAGACCTAACTCAGCGGGCTCTCTCTAAAAAATGCGGAATCCCACAGTCGCATATTGCAGCAATGGAATCCGGCGCCAGACCCATCGGGCTCATGACCGCAAAAAAACTCGCGCTCGCACTGAACTGTGACTATAAAAGACTGATTTAAGCGTCCCCGGATTCAGACTGAGAACCCGATTCGACCGCAGCCACAGGCAAGGGTGACGCCATCGCCTGCTCGATATTTAATCCAATCTCATCCGCAAAAAGCCGCGCAGCCTGCTCTACAGCAACCGAAGGTCCGAATGCATCCGTGATGAATGCAAGCGGAAGCTGTTCGGTTTTCTTTCCGAGATACTGCGGCTCGTGAACTACGTCACCATTCGCGAAAATAAAATCACTATGGAAGAGAAGCTGTTCATTATCGATTGTTGCCTGGAAATCCGCAGCGCCTTCAGGGAGCCACTCAGGTCCCGTGAACATTTTTTCTAACGCCTGCTTTAAGCGGCGATATTTTTTACCGATCGAGTGGTTATCGATCCCCTCTTCTTCGGTGAGGAAAAGTGTCCAGACACTCTTTTTTCCACCATCGAAGAAGTAACCCCAAACCGCGCGAGAAAATTCTTCACCCGCATCCTTATGGGTCGTCGAGAAAAACCCTTCGTGCATGGATTCATTCACCATCACCGATTTATGGGTGAAAACGCCTTGAAGAATTCCGACCGATTCACGGTTCCGTGCAAGCGCCCCACCCTTCGGGAGCCCCTCGATTTTTCCGAGCCCAATCCAGCGATCCGCCCAGATCGCGCGTGCAAAACAAACTTTCGCACCATTCGCAAGTACGACTGAAGATTCCACACTCTCTTCTTTAGAGAACTCAAATCCCGTCACCGGAACATCAGAAAGAATTCGAACATTCGGGAGGGTCGCGATTTTTTCGCGAATCTTTAATTCTAACTCTCCCAGAGGCATATCGAACCGAGATTCAAAAATCGGCGCAATCCGAGTCTCAGGTCCCCAAATCCACTCCATCCGCGTTTCTGCACGCATCTCTGGAGTCGGTGATTTATGCCACGGTGGACGCATAAACGAACGATTTCGGAATTCACGAAGATAGTGCCCCGACTGAGGCTCATCCGAAGTAATACCGAGTCGATGCGCTAAAATTTTCCAAGCTTCGGCACTCACTCCGCTTTCGAAAAAAGGAAGCGGCGCCATTGCGTGTGCGCCTGAATTTAAAATCCAGATGACATTTCCAGCAGTGGTCGTGGCCGAACCATCAGTGATGGCTACATCTTTCGTGAGAGTCGCAAGAAAACCAACCGCTGCCATCGCAGCCCATCCATCACCGACGACGAGGGCTGGATTTTTAAATTCTTTCAGGCTCTCAATCATCTTCGAGATTTGCTCGGAGAGCTCTGGGCTCGTGTCAGTCGCAGTCGTACGTTTTTTTGCCATTATGAAATAAGTTCCTTATGGAGAACGCCCACGACTTCAGTCGCTCTCGGTTTCGGCACCGCCAAGGTAATGACGAGGCTAGTAGCTTGACCCATCGTAACGGAGATACCGTTTTGATCAAGGATTTCGAAGATCTTAGAAAGAATTCTACCGTCCTGCGTCAGGCGACTCCCAACTACTGAGACTGGAACGAGATTTTCATGAATTTCGACCGCCCGCAAAAACCCATCAACCGACAGGGTGTGACAAGCCTTCTGCCACTCGGGGACCGCGTCGACATCGACAAAAAACCGAAGCGTGACTTCGAAGAAATCAGGCGCAAGCATCGAAAGCCCGTGGGTCGTCGCGATATCCCAAATCGCGCTCGCTGCCGAAGGGCGCATCAGCTCTAAAACGATGAGAGATTTATTCGGATCATGCGTCACTCCCACCACCGATGTGTGCTCCATCTTATCAAAATTCTTTTCCATAATTTCTGTCCCCCCCAAACCATCAACCCGTAAACTATTTTTCACCCAGACGGGCACTTTATATTTCTCTGCAAGCTCGACACTTCGCGGATGAAGCACTCCCGCTCCACGTTGTGCGAGCTCCACCATCACATCCGCTGCGATTTGTGGGATCGGGCGCGCCTCAGGCACGATGCGCGGATCAGCGGTAAAAACCCCGTCCACATCCGTATAGATTTCGCATCTTTCAGCGCCTAAAACAGCGGCAAGCGCGACCGCCGTCGTGTCACTCCCACCACGACCGAGAGTCGTAATTTCTTTTTCAGCGCTCATGCCCTGGAATCCCGCGACGATGGCGACTGCGCCTTCCGCGAGTGCTTTACGAATTCGGTCCCCTAAAATTTTTTCAATCCGCGCCCGGCGGTGATGAGACGTCGTTAAAATTCCGCTCTGAGACCCAGTATATGAAAGCGCCTTCACGCCGAGGTCGGCAAGCGCCATCGAAAGAAGAGCCATCGAGATACGTTCGCCTGCAGTGAGAAGCATATCGACCTCGCGGCCTGGGGGCGATACAGAAACCTGGTTTGCAAGCGTAAGGAGTTCGTCCGTCGTGTGTCCCATCGCCGAAACCACGACAACTAAGTCATTCCCTGCATTTCGGGCAGCTGCGATACGAGCGGCTACGGAGCGAATGCGCTCAGGGGTGCCGACTGACGTGCCGCCGAATTTTTGGACGAGAAGTGCCATCCCCTTCTTTTTACGACCGGAGGCGCATTAGGTAAAGGTCTCGTGTCCAGTTTCACTGGATTTTATAAAAAATCCGGGCACAGTCAGTCGTATGAAACACTTTACGCGTCTCTTACTTGTTACCCTTTCTCTCACCCTTTCCAGCTGCGGATATAACTCTATCCAGGGCTTAGATGAAGAAGCGAAAGCTTCCTGGGCCGAGGTCCAAAACCAGTATCAGCGCCGAATCGATCTTATCCCTAATTTGGTCGAAACCGTTAAAGGTTACGCGAAACACGAACAGGGCACACTCACTGCAGTGATCGACGCCCGTTCGAAAGCGATGGCGGTGAATATCGATGCTTCGAAACTAAAAGATCCTGAAGCATTAAAACGCTTTCAAGCCGCACAGGGAGATCTCACGACCGCACTCTCGAAACTCATGATTCTAAAAGAACAGTACCCTGATCTAAAGGCGAATCAGAACTTCATCACGCTTTCTGCACAGCTCGAGGGAACTGAAAACCGAATCGCCGTTGCTCGTAAGCGATTTATTGAAACGGTTGCTGCCTATAATAAGGAAGTCCGCTTTTTTCCAACGAACTTAACGGCGAAATACCTCTTAAAAATGGAAGCTCGCCCAACATTCGAAGCGGATGCGGGAGCGGCTGTCGCACCTAAAGTTCAGTTCTAAGACTGAGCTACCGGATGTCACGATTAAAGCCTGAAGATTTCAAGTCGATTGAAGCGCTCGTCACCGAATCTGAAAAAAAGACGACGGCTGAGATTGTGCCACTCATTATTTCTCGCGCGAATGACTATAGCTGGATTCACTCCGTTATGGCGTTTGAGGGAATGTTACTCGGAATTCTAGGTGGAGGGGCTTGGGCTTATTCGACGGGCTGGCCACTATCGTATGATACGGCACTCCTGTTAGCCTTTGCCGGTGCATTCGTAGGATTAGGGCTCAGCTTTATTCCGAAGTTCGCTCGACTTTCCATCGGCAAAGGACGGCTCGCAAGCGAAGTTCATACGCGGGCTTTCATGGAGTTCGTAAATCAGGGCTGTGCGAATACTAAAAACCGAACCGGAATTCTCATCTTCGTCTCTCTATTTGAACATCGGATCGAAATCATCGCGGATCGTACGGTTCAGGAAAAAATGGTCGCGATCGGTGGAGAGAAAATTTGGGAAACTTTTTGCACCCGATTTTCGGAATTTGCAAAAAATGGAAATGCAGTCAAAGGTCTCGCCGTCGTGATCGAGGAACTCGCATCCTCACTCGCCGTTCACTTCCCGGATGATGGGTCATCGGATAATCACCTCCCAAACCGACTCCGGACGGATAAATGAGATCGCTCATTTCAAACTTCCTTTTAGTCACACTCCTCATCAGTGGAATATGTGCGAACGCTTTTGCCGCCGATTTTAACCCACCCAAACTCACCGGCGCTATCGTCGATGAAATGGGGATTATCGATTCGGGCTCGCGCGCTGAACTCGAGGCTGAACTGAGAGCCCTTTCCGATTCCGGTCACGCCCAGGTCGTCGTTTTAGTAACCCGCTCGCTCCAGGGACTGGATATTGCCGACTACGGGATTCGTCTCGCCGAGGCTTGGAAGATCGGTTTTAAAGGGGGGACCGACGGGAAAGCCACAAACCGTGATCGCGGTGCAATTCTGATTATCGCCCCGACTGAACGAAAAATGCGAATCGAAGTGGGCTACGGATTAGAGGGCGAAATTCCGGACGCGATCGCCAGTCGAATATTAGAAACGGTAATTAAACCCTACTTTCGTAAAAACGATTACTCCAAAGGAATTACCGAAGGAACACGTGTTCTCATAAAACTCGCGAATGGAGACGGCACTCAGGCGTTTCCGAAAAATTCACGAACTACGCGTGAAGGAGAATTTAAACTCACGTTTATTTTATTCATCGTCGCTTGTTTCGTCCTGAGCCGCTTAGGGATGTTTCGAGGAGTTCCGATCGCAGGCCTAGGGGGATACCTCCTCGGCGCATCACTCTCTTTGCAATGGGCGAAAATCGGGGTGCTCGCCGCTGGTCTTTTAACAGCACTTTTTTCGATCATACCCAATAGACTTTTCACTGAAGGCTCAGGCCGACACGGGGGCGG
>JBGSHQ010000428.1:0-4501 GCA_041752095.1 Bdellovibrionia bacterium | reverse complement strand
ACGAGTATGAGGTTAATTCTTCAGTATTAATTCCCAGACCCGAAACAGAAATCCTCGTTTACGAGGCGATGCAAACCTTTAAACGGCAAATCCAGCAACCGAGCTCTGGAGTTGAAATTGGAATCGGTTCTGGGTGTATTTCGATCGAGCTTGTTAAGCTTTTTCCGACTCTACGAATGTTTGCGACTGAAGTTTCGGATGGTGCCATTCAAGTTGCGACCCGAAACGCTGAAAAAATTCTGGGGTCTGAATCGAATCGTCTCGAAATTTTTAAGGCTAAAACGAGTGATGAGATTTATGAACCGCTCGATGGAAAAATCCCTACACCAGTTGATTTTATTGTGAGTAATCCTCCTTATTTAATGTCGAGGGATGAGGTGGATACTGATGTCGCTAATCATGAACCGGGTACGGCGTTGTTTGCTCCATCAGGTGATCCCCTTTATTTTTATCGCCAAATTGTGGCAGGCGCCGAAGCATTCCTAAGGCCGTTTGGTTTTCTATTTTTTGAGTGCCCACATGAGCGTATTGATAAAATCGCAAACCTTTTTGGAAAAGATTGGCGTGTAGAACAGTTTAAGGACTTAACGGGTCGTCCCCGTGTGATTCGTGCGGAATGGAAAGGTATTTCCGTTTTAAATTAGGTGAAAATTTATGGATAAATTAAAAATTCAAGGTGGACAGGCTCTCGAAGGAACAGTGGCAGTCAGTGGAGCAAAAAATGCTGCTTTACCAATTCTGATTTCGGCAATTCTGGGATCCGGGAAGAGTCGATTCACTCGAGTACCCGCTCTCCAAGACATCACGACAACTGAACTCGTTTTAAATCATCTTGGTCTTAAGAGTACTTTTGAAAATGGCGTCATGACACTCGATGCATCGAAAATTTCTACAGTCGAAGCGCCCTACGATCTTGTTCGTAAAATGCGAGCCTCTGTTTTAGTACTGGGACCTTTGCTTGCACGCGAAGGTCGGGCGAAAGTGAGTCTTCCTGGGGGATGTGCGATTGGCGCTCGGCCCATCGACTTTCACCTTTCTGCACTGGAGAAGCTCGGAGCAAAAATCACTTTAGAGGGTGGATACGTTATTGCCGAAGCAAAACGGCTAAAGGGGAATCGCGTCGCGTTTGAGTTTCCGTCTGTTGGTGCGACTGAAAACGCAATGATGGCTGCCGTTCTCGCAGACGGTGAAACGGTGTTAGAAAATAGCGCTAAGGAGCCTGAGATTGTCGATCTAGCTATTTCTCTTCGTTCAATGGGAGCAAAAATTGAGGGTGAAGGAAGTGAGAGTATTCGAATTCAGGGAGTAAACTCGCTTTCTGGCGCTAGTCATAAAATTGTAGGAGATCGTATTGAGGCCGGTACTTTTTTAGCGGCGGCACTTGCGACACGAGGAAAAGTACGAGTCGAGGGTTTAGCGCCCAGTTGCCTAGAGGCGGTACTCCAAAAATTTGAAGAAGCCGGTGCGCGGGTTACTCGTGAAGCGGATGCGATTACTCTTGAGGCACGAGGCGGGGGTAAGGGAACAGATGTAAAAACGCAACCCTTTCCTGGCTTCCCGACCGACATGCAAGCCCAGTTTATGGCAGCGATGTGCGTAGCGGACGGTTCTTCGCTGATTACAGAAACCATTTTTGAGAATCGTTTCATGCACGTGCCAGAGCTTACACGGCTTGGAGCCGACCTTACGATACGTGGAAATTCTGTTTTAATCCGCGGAAAGAAAAAACTGATTGGTGCCCCCTTGATGGCTACCGATCTTCGCGCGAGCGCAAGCTTAGTCATGGGTGGACTCTGTGCTGAAGGTGAAACAGTTGTCAGCCGTATCTATCACTTAGACCGCGGGTATGAACGCATGGAAGAAAAGTTAAAGCGACTCGGCGCTAAAATCGAACGAGCTAAAGAAGACTAACTGGATGAGGTGGTTATGAACGATTGTATTTTTTGTAAAATCGTCGATGGAAAAATTCCTTCACCGCGAGTTTTCGAAAATGATTCTGTGATCGCGATTCGAGATATCCAACCCCAAGCGAAGACCCACATTCTTATTCTTCCAAAGAAACATGTTCGCTCTCTCGAGGAACTTTATCATTCCGAGGCCGATGCGGCTAAAATCGTAGCTTCTCTTTTCTCAGCAGCGAATCAGATTGCGATTCAGGAAAAGCTTTTACCCGGGGGTTATCGCTCGGTGATTAATACGGGAGAAAAAGGGGGGCAGACCGTTCATCATCTGCACCTTCATTTGCTGGGTGGAGAAAATTTACGAGGAAGTTTCGGTTAACCGATTAACCTACTTTTTTATCCAGCATGGAACCCTTGGGAAGGCGCGAGTTTTTCTTCTGCTCTTTAGCCCCGGTTTCGTAGCTGTGTACGGCCGTACTGGCCGCGAGTTCGTTTCTCTTTCCGCTCATTTCTAAAATCATCTGCGTGAGTCCGGGCTGAATACCGACACGGGCTTCTTTCAAGGTTTCAGAATGCGAATCCCCTTCGCCTTCTTCGGGGACTGCTTTAGGATCGCGAGTCTTTTCTTCCTTCTGCCCTCTATTATTATGCGGATCGTAACCCAGGGCGCCGTGTCCACCCTCTCCACCCTCAGACGATTTCATCAATGAAAGTGATTGACCAGGCCTCTGGATAGGCTTGATCGGGTCTAAAACTCTCGCGAGAGCAGAGGCGATTTTTGGGATCATAAATAATCCTTAAAATTCAATAACTTGGTATAAAACAGGCGCGTAAGATGGTACTCACCCCTATCCTTATCGGAAAAAATTACAGGAAGTTTAGTAATAAATAGTGCGTAAAAGCGTGATGATACCCGACCGAAAAAGGCAAACAATGCGATTTCTCCTTTGACCCCCCGACGCAGCGGATGATAAATCTAATATTCTCAGTTTTTCAAAAATCATAACCATATGCGTTAGGAATTATTATGTCGAACACCGTATCTAAACCCAACAGCGACCTTTTCGATAAGTGCACTTCGTATGACGAAGCAAAACGCATTCAGGCTGCTGGCCTTTACTGTTTCTTTCGTCCGATTGAAGAAACGACTGGTGGGAACGTTGTTACGCATGGAAAAAAACGCGTCATGATTGGATCGAATAATTATTTAGGTTTAACCCACCACCCGAAAGTGATCGAAGCGGCTAAAAATGCAATTGATAGATTCGGAACTGGATTTACCGGGTCTCGTTTTCTGAACGGAAACTCTGTCCTTCACGAAGAACTTGAAGAAAAATTAGCAAGATACACCGGTAAAGAAGCAACCCTTGTATTCGCAACTGGATTTCAATCTAACCAGGGCGCACTTTCAGTTATTGTTGGAAAAAAGGATGTCATTTTTTCTGACCAAGAAAACCACGCTTCGATTATCGAAGGAACCCGCGCCGCTGCCGGTGAAACAATTGTTTTCCGCCATAACGATGCAGCTGACCTTGAGAAAAAATTAATCGAGAATCGAAATAAATTTGAAGGCGCACTCATTGTTGCTGATGGTGTTTTTTCGATGTCGGGCGATATTCTTAATCTCCCCGCATTCGTAGAACTTGCGCGAAAATATAACTGCCGACTTTATGTCGATGACGCTCACGCACTCGGAGTTCTTGGGCCTAAAGGTGAAGGAACAGAAGCTCACTTCGGAATGCCAAATTCTGCAGATATTGTGATGGGAACCTTTTCGAAATCTTTTGCTTCTATTGGTGGATACATCGGTGCGAATAAAGACGTGATTCATTATATTAAACACAAGGCTCGTCACTTCATGTTTACGGCAGCAATGCCCCCAGCGGCTGCAGCAACCGTTTTAGAATGTCTCCGCCTCGTTCAGGAAGAGCCGCACCACCTTGCAAATCTTCGTAAGAACGTAGTGAAGATGTCGACCGAGCTCACTCGTATGGGCTATTATACGCTCGGATCTCAGACTCCAATTATTCCACTTCTTATTGGCGATGATATGAGCGCACTCGCATTCACTCAGAAACTTTATGAAAATGGTGTTTTCGCAACACCCGTCGTTCGACCAGCAGTTCCAGAAGGTTGTGCACTCATTCGAACGAGTTATATGGCTTCTCATACGGACAGTGACCTTGATTATGTCCTGACCGTGCTTGAGAAGTTAGGAAAAACATTTGGAATTTTAGGCAACCCAGAGCGCAAAGCAGCGATGGATTCAATTGCCGCGCAGCATTTTGGTAAGCGAGGAAATCAAACTCCTTCAGCAAATACTTCCGCGATGTTCGCTTAAGGTGTAAGCCTTAAGCATGATCAAAATTCAAAAGGTAGAGTCGAAAACGGACTGGAAACAGTTTATCGAATTCCCGTGGAGCATCTATGGGACAGACGCCCATTGGGTACCGCCGCTTCAAATTGCGGTTCGAGATTCTCTCGATGTTGATAAGAACCCATTTTTTAAGCACGCATACATGCTTCCACTTCTTGCGTTTGACGGTGCTAAACTCGTCGGTCGCGCGATTGGTGTAATCGACGACGCCCACAATAAGTTT
>JBGSHQ010000427.1:0-9621 GCA_041752095.1 Bdellovibrionia bacterium | reverse complement strand
GTGAAGTGCGTATTTGTCGGCGGAGGGGCTGCCTGTATTTCCTCGGCAAGGATGTTTCTTCGGCTCGGGGTCCGACGAGAGAATCTTCTTATGACCGATCTGGACGGGGTCATTTATGAAGGACGGAAGACCGGAATGAATCCATTCAAAGAGCCCTTTGCCCGAAGTACGGAGCTTCGAACGCTCGAGCAGGCGCTCAGTGGGGCCGACGCAGTGGTTGGGCTCTCGGCGAAAGGCGCGTTTAGCGCGGACATGATTGGCAAGATGGCCCGTGACCCCATCGTATTTGCAATGGCGAATCCCGATCCCGAGGTATTGCCGGAAGACGTTCTACGCGTACGGAAAGACGCGATCATGGCGACGGGCCGATCGGACTATCCAAATCAGGTGAATAATGTCCTGTGCTTCCCATTCATTTTTAGGGGGGCGCTCGATGTCCGGGCGACGGCGATCAACGAAGAGATGAAATTAGCTGCTGTGCGAGCCCTCGCGGATCTCGCTAAACAAGAGGTTCCTGAAAATGTAGTGCGGGCATACGGAGGACAGCGCTTTCATTTCGGTCGAGAGTATTTGCTCCCGAAACCGTTTGATCAACGGGCCTTGCTTTGGGTCGCGCCCGCGGTCGCGAAGGCGGCCATGGAGTCGGGGGTGTCGGGATTGAAGTTAGATCTCGAACGTTACCGCGAAAGTTTGGAATGCCTTTTGGGTGCCAGCTATACTTTTATGAGAAGTGTAAAGAACAGGATTAAAAATACGTCCGGACATCCTACGATGTGCCGGGTGGTCTTTCCTGAGGGTGAAAACACAACGATTCTGAGGGCCGCTCAGATTCTGCGCGAAGAAAAAATAGCCGAGCCAATTCTTCTTGGTAATAAAGAACGAATTCGTGACCTGCTTGGGGAGCTGGACCTTGGCGTTACATTGAATGAAGTTCAGATTATCGAACCATCTCAGTCAGAACTAGTCGGAGCTTACGCCGACCATCTTGAAGAGCGTCGGTTGAGAAAGGGGATGACTCTTCATGAAGCTAGAATGCTCATCCGGACCCCCAACTATTTTGGTCCTTCGATGGTGGAGATGGGTGATGCCGACGCTGTTCTCAACGGAGTGTCTCAGAGCTACTCCGATGCCCTTCGTCCTGCCATTCAAGCGATCGGCGTCCACGGTAAGTCCCGGCTCGTCGGTCTTCATTTGGTGCTCTTAAAGAAGCGGATTCTTTGGATTGCGGATACGACAGTCAATATCGATCCGAGCGCGGAAGAGCTTTCTAATATCGCAATCCAGACCGCCCGATTCGCTTCTCGATTTATGGCCGACACGCCAAGGATCGCGATGCTCTCGTTTTCAAACTTCGGTTCGAACGAACATCCAAACGCGAAGAAAGTAAGGCGAGCAACGGAACTTATCCGGGAGATGCACCCCGATCTGATTGTCGATGGCGAGATGCAGGCGGATACTGCGTTGGCCCCTGAGATTTCTTCGAACAGTTTTCCGTTCAACCGTGTTCCAGGGGACGCGAATATTTTGATTTTCCCGGACCTTCAATCCGCAAATATCGCGTATAAACTGATCGGAAAGTTAGCTGAAGCTGAAATGATCGGGCCAATTTTGTTGGGTATGGAGAAGCCGGCGTACATTTTGGCTCAAAATTCGAGCGTTACCGAGGTGGTAAATATGGCGACACTTGCCGTTATGGATATTCGTGCGCGCTCTTAGGGTTGAATGAGAGCGAATGAAGAGCAATTTTGTGAAAACCAAGAAGGCAAAACACGACCCTGCACTCGAAATTAAAAGAAGTCGGGGCGACTCCTTCTTTCATTGGGATGGGGACGTCTTAGTTTTTAATGTTCTTGGAAAGCCGAGCGCGTCGAAAGACGCGATTGGAATAGTTAAAGGCAAGCAGCTAAAAATTAGCGTCACCGAGACTCCGGCTCGGGGCAGAGCGACTGACCATATGGTTAAGTTCTTAGCGAAAGTTTTTGATGTTCCTGTTGCGAATATCGAAGTTGTCTTCGGGCGAATGAATATAAATAAGCAAATTCGAGTGAAGCGACCTAAAAACCTTCCCGAAGTCTTCAGGGGCTAGTCGCGAGTGAGCCGAAGAATTGAACGCTCACTTCTCACATTTTGTGCAAAACCCGTAAAAGACGACGGAAAGCTTTGCTTTTGAAAATCCGTGAATGTCCTTTAGCGCGTGTTCGATTTTTTTGAAAAGATCCTGATTTCCCTTATGCGACTTCCCGCAAGATTTGCAGATGTAGAAGTGATTTACCTTTCGGTCCAAAAGATACTGATACACTTTTCCATTTTTAAGATCGAGCTCTTGAATGATATCAAGCATTTTAAGGGCTTCGAGGTTTCGATAAACACTCGAGCGGTCGATTCCAGGTAAGCTTTTTTCCATGAAAGCATAAAATTCTTTGAGCGGAATTTGCCGACCTTTGTAATCGAGGATGAACTGAAGCAGAATCCTTCGCGCCGGGGTGATACGCATTTTGTTGGCCCGCAGGATCTCCAACAGATCTTTATGTTTTTTCATATCATTCTACCTGAGGTTTAAATTCCCTCAAGATTCCTTCGCCCAGATTTCAATGGGACCTCTGCCGATATTCATACTATGAATTTTCCGAAAAGTAGGCGGAAACTCGCCCCCAAATCCATGGTAGGTCGCCACGCGTGCGCCGATCGATAGCCCGGATAGCTTCTGAATTACGATTTTCGTGAACAGACTGAACTGATGAACCTTTAGCATTGCGGCGCCGTCAAAGCGTTCTAGGGGCGAGAGGTGTTCCCAAAAGGGGTTGAACAAATAGATCGCCGTGAATGTGTTCCAGTCGGCCGCGAGAGCATCTCCTTCAGCAAAAGAAGCGCGATTTAGCTTCAGGCGCTCAGAAAGCTCGAGAGCATTCCGATGCAAAAGGGGACGGTGTTCAATGCCGTAAAACCGTCCTGGGGTGGCAAGTGCTCCAATGCATGTAAACTTGCCGCAGCCTGACCCCACGTCCAGAACTCGGGCGTCCACGGAGGTTGCTAAGAAGCGCGCGACGGTAACGGCGACACGAACCGGGGTCCAGTGCAGCTTGGAGCGGCTCCTGGGGCCAGGCGGGAGCAGCATGTCAAAATCTCGGTCTGATGGTATTTTTCCCTGTGCAAACGCGCTCAAAACCTCGTCCTCAACTGGCACTCTTTCTCTAAGCATAAAGAGCTCCCCTCAGAGTTTTATTAGTTCACTAATGCAACTTATTGCAATAAAATACATACTCGGGGGCTCTTTTAGTTGGGGGAACTATGTTCACGAAAGACGCGAATCAAGAAGTCGATGCTTTTATTTTCATTCACTGGCTCTTGATGAGCGTTTGCGCCGGCGTTCTGAATACAATTGCGTTCATAGGCCTGGGAACGTTTGCAACTCACGTTACTGGGTTTGCGACTTTATTTGGCGTCCATGCTTCGAGTCTTCACTACAGTGATGCGATCGCGGCTTTAGCGGTCCCGCTCTTTTTTCTATTAGGTGCTACGATCTCCGGCCTTTGTGTCGAGGCACGGGTTCGTCAGGGCAAGATTCCGCATTATGACTATGTGATGTATTTTTGCAGCTTCTTGCTGATCGTGGCTTGCGTGATCGCTGATTTTAGAAACTTAGACACGAGTCAGACCTACATTCATGTGAGAAAAAACTTTGCTCTGCTCTCCTTAATCTGCCTCGCAAGCGGACTTTTAAATGCGGCTCTTTCGTACTCGTCCCACTCCACCGTCAGAATTACCCATCTTACGGGAGTGACGACGGATCTGGGCCGCGGGATTGCGGAGCTCATTTCTCTTCGGACGTTCAAGAAATCAGAAATGAGAAAGGAGCTTAGGCTAAACCTTTTGCGTGGGCTGACAATTATCTCTTTCATGCTGGGCTCCCTGATTGGGGCGATTCTATTTCGCTCGATCGCGTTTTACGCGTTATTGGTCCCCGCCGCTTATCTCGCCTATGCCGGCGAACATGGGCGGAGAATGAGGGCTTCCTTTAAATTGATCGACGTCGCGGGCGGAGTCGAAATCAATGAAACATAAATGGAAACACCGAAGGGATCTGACCTGGGGTCTGATCGTTCTTCTCGTGGTCGCGGCTCTTTTTCTAATGAGTGAAAGGAGGTTTTGAAATGTCGGTTGAAGTTTATTCTCATTTGCCACCGCCTCCACAATTAATTGACTACGCTACCTTTAAGGAAAGTATTGCACCGGGCTGGATCGAGATGGTTCTCGAGAAATTTAAACGGGGTGAGTATCTCTCAAATCACGTCTTCGAAAGCATTTATCCGGACTCCCTCTTGGAAATTGCCGCCGTTCACTGGACTCCTCTTCATGTCGCCAGGCGTGCGGTCGAGTTCTTAGTCGGCAAGGACGGTAAATCCACTCGTGTCTTGGACGTAGGATCCGGAATCGGAAAAGTGTGTTTGATCGGGGCACTTACTACGGACTCTGATTTTACCGGGATCGAGAAGCGCGAGTATTTTGCCCGGTTCGCGAATGCCCTTTCAAAGGATCAATCTATTTCAAATGCGCGATGTATCCACGGTGAAATGGCCGCGCTAGACTGGAACGATTTTGATTCGTTTTATCTTTTCAATCCGTTTTATGAAAATCGGAATCCGACCCTCCGAATTGATCGGCTGGTCTGCTTGAGTGAAGGACGTTATCAGCAGCTCATTGAGGTCGTAGAGGCGAAATTGAAAGACCTACGTCCAGGTACGCGGGTGGTCACTTACCACGGGTTCGGCGGAAAATTTCCAGACTCATACTCTCTCGAGGCGAGTGAGTTTCTTGATAATGGAAGCTTGGACCTATGGGTGAAGCGAATCTAACGAGTCTTATACTTTTTAAGGAGTACCGAACCCGGAATTCAAATGGATAAAAATGCGAAAGCTTGGGCCGAAATTATGAAAAAGCAAAACTCGGTAAAGTCAAAAACGGAACCGGAATTTGAGGGTCCGGCGTGGAAGCATCCCTATATGCTTTACTGCTTGGCAACCGTCCTCCTCTTCATTTTCCTGATGGGAATGGGGTACATGGCCATTCAAAATGACTGGATTCCAAGTCGAGGTATTGGACATTGAATGACCGGAAGGATGGCATGTGCTGCGCCCGGTAAGGTGGATGAGCTCCGCTCGACTCACAGATTTATTGATTGAGCGGCTCCCGAAGACTAGGTCCGGACGAGTGGATGCGATTGAGTATCTGACTGAGGTTGCCCAAGGAAAGAATAGCGAGACCTTAAAGAAAGGCGTGTTCGATCAAAGCGAGTATTCTGGAGTATTTGTCTCAAATCCGAACCTTCTGAAGGAGTCGCCCGTATTCGGCTCGTTGCCGATGAGGGTAGAATTTGAAAAAAATACACTCATTGTGGAATCCGCGATCGATGCCGTTCTTTTTCCAACGCTTCTTTGCGCGAAGGCGAATATTCATGGGTTCTGCTGCTGTTCTACCGAAAAGATCTGGCTCAAATTTGGCACTGAACAGGCCCTAAGAATTACGCCTTCCGATTCACTGATTATTCTCCGCCCTCATCATGATTCCGGCAGTTCTATTGAAGCCGTTAAATGCACCGAAACTCCGATGATAAATATTCAATGCCTTTTCCTCGCGGCGGCCGGCCTGAGAAGGACTTTATTTTCTGAATTAAACTTTAAAAGAGCAAAGTTTATTGCGGACTCCGGTTGAATGGGAAAAAAAGGGCCGCGAGGCCGTGGTTTTTTCGAAGTCTTCTGGTTATGTCTGCGATCGCATTGCCCGGTATGCGGAGAGGGAAGGCTTTTTGTTCCGATGATGGAATTGAGTAGCCCAGTCGATCTTTGGGAGCCCGCCAAGAAGTGTTTGGAGTGCAAGTTCACCTATAGGCGTGAGCCCGGATATTTCTTCGGTGCGGTCATACCCGTACTGCCCATTCTCTCTCTTGTTGCGGGTCTATTTACGGCTGGGGTTTATTACCTTCTTACACGGCCGAGTGAGTTTGATGACGTTTTACCCTCGGGCGCTGCGGGGATGGCGTTAGGCTTCATTTTTTTCTACCGCGTAACTATCGCGCTCTACATCAGCTTCGATCACACGATGGATCCGCCTTTCCCTGATAAGTAGCCGCGCTCGGTTGGTGCGGACTGTGCAAATAGAGGCGCGCTTTAGGCAGGTGAAGCTTATTGATTCTAGTTCGTGAGTTTGAGCGATGTTTTCAAGAGCGGTTGCTTTAACGCGCTATTTTCCGGAAGAAAATCGAGCCAGCGCATTTTCGACAGAGTTCGAAAAATCACTCATCCCGAAAATGCCGATGTCGAGGAAAAGGCTCCGAATCTCCGGTTTCACTGAACAGAGAAGAACTCGACTGCCGGTGTCTTTGATGCCTCGCTTAATGCGTTGGATTGCGGGAATTCCGGCACCATCCAGCTTGGTTACCTTCTGGAAGTTCAGTGCAACGTAGAGAATCTTGAATTCGCTAATCGCTTTGAGGAGCTCGATTTAACATTCGGTTCCGTCGGCGAGTGTCGCGCCATTGAATACCCCGAGAAACCCCACAAGTAATGCTCGGATGGGCACGGCGATTTGTGCCGGGCTGAGTCCCGCCATGGCTACTTGATAGAGAAGCGGTTGAAAAAGATGATAGTTTCGGCGGTCGATCACCGTGATCTCTAACTCTCGATGTCGCACGAGTCGCTTTGCGGCCGATAATCCACCAAAACCAGCGCCGATAATGACGACTCTTCTGCTACCCTTTTCTGGAGCGTGCATGGGCCCAACCTCCAATACTATACAATAAAGTATACTTTTATAGTATGCAGTTGAAAAGGGGAATTTGTATCCAAAGACGGCGCCGCTCGTGTTTATTGAGAAAAGCCCGTGCCTCATATAACAACATGATTTTTATGACTTTTTAAACGTGACTTTAAAGTATAGTTTGATATTCTGGAAAGAACGATGATTTGCATAGCAGATATATAGAGGATCAAACCTATGAAACTGATGGCTCAACAAGAGTATGGATTGCGGTGCTTACTGGTGCTGGCGAAAGAGACCGACAGTGCGTTCACGATACCATTGATCGCAAAGCGGGAGGGGCTTTCGAATCCCTATGTCGCCAAGTTGATGCGGACTCTGCTGAAGGGAGGACTCGTTACGAGTACCCGGGGGCAAGGCGGCGGTTATCGACTAGCGCGTCGTCCGGAAGAGTTGAATCTGAATCTGGTGATGAACATTTTAGGTGGCCGGCTCTTTTCCGAGACTTTCTGCAAGGACCACTCGGGCGTGAAGCGCCTCTGCGTTCACAATACCGACTGTTCTATGCGCTCGCTTTGGATGACTCTGGATAACACTGTGCAAGGGGTCCTGAAAAAACTGTCTCTCAAGAGTCTCCTTTGCAACGAGGCGCAGATGCAGGCATGGGGCAAGGCAGAGCTGGGCCGGCAGGTTTCGCAATCAGCCCCTTTGCCGAGGAGTACCTGAGTTATGAAAATAGGTATCGATTCCAGAAAAATCGTATACAGATACAATACTAAAGAGTATTGTATCTGTATACCTAAACGCTTATTTTTCAGCGCATCCTTTGCCTTAGCTCTGGGCGTTCTTCCCGAATGGCTGATCTTGGATGAGAACGGGAGGAATTTGCCATGAAGCTCGCTGCGCACGAACTCAAGGACCTTGCGAATCAGGAATACAAGTACGGCTTCGTCACGGATCTCGAGTCCGACACGATCCCTCGCGGCCTTAGCGAAGACGTCATCCGAATTATCTCGGCAAAGAAAAACGAACCCGATTTCATGTTGGAGTGGCGCCTGAAAGCGTACCGTCATTGGCTCACGATGACGGAACCGTCGTGGCAGAACGCCCGCTACACACCTATTGATTATCAAGACATCATTTATTACTCGGCTCCCAAACCCAAAGGGGAGGCACTCAAGAGTCTCGATGAAGTTGATCCAGAACTCAGACTGATGTTCAATAAGCTCGGGATATCTCTCAACGAACAAAAGCGCCTGAGCGGAGTCGCTGTTGACGCCATAGTCGATAGTGTTTCTGTCGCCACTACATTCAAAGCCAAGCTGGGCGAGTTAGGCATCATCTTTTGTTCCTTTTCAGAAGCCGTTCGAGAACATCCCGAGTTGGTCAAAAAATATCTGGGTTCAGTCGTACCTTCTACTGACAACTTCTTTGCCGCCCTTAATGCCGCAGTCTTCAGTGACGGGTCCTTTTGCTACATCCCCAAGGGCGTGCGCTGTCCGATGGAGCTTTCCACTTATTTCCGGATCAACGCCGCGGATACAGGCCAATTTGAACGCACACTGATTATCGCGGAAGAAGGAAGCCACGTCAGTTACCTCGAAGGCTGCACAGCTCCGATGAGGGACAAAAATCAGCTCCATGCGGCTGTCGTGGAACTTGTCGCTCTCGACAACGCCGAGATCAAGTACGCCACGGTTCAGAACTGGTACCCCGGCGACAAAGAAGGCAAAGGCGGCATTTACAATTTCGTTACCAAACGCGGAAAGTGTAAGGGCGTGAATTCCAGAATCTCCTGGACCCAGGTAGAAACGGGTTCGGCGATCACTTGGAAGTATCCGAGCGTGATTCTTCAGGGAGATGGCTCTGTCGGTGAGTTTTATTCCATTGCGATGACGGCCAACTACCAACAGGCCGACACGGGCACGAAGATGATCCATATCGGCAAGAACACCCGAAGCACAATCATCTCCAAGGGGATATCGGCTGGCCACGGGCAGAACACTTACCGCGGACTTGTTTCGATCAAAAAAAATGCGACGGGCGCAAGAAACTATTCGCAGTGTGACTCACTTTTACTGGGTGACCGATGCGGAGCTCATACCATCCCCTATATCGAAGTGAAGAACACGAGCGCGCAAGTGGAGCATGAAGCCTCGACCTCCAAGATCGGTGAAGACCAGATCTTCTACTGCAAGCAGCGGGGGATCACGGCAGAGGACGCCGTTTCAATGATCGTGAACGGCTTCTGTAAAGAAGTGCTCCGCAAACTTCCAATGGAATTTGCGGTCGAAGCTCAGAAGCTCCTTGGAGTCAGCCTCGAAGGAAGTATTGGATAATTTTTTAATGTGAGGAAATGAAATGCTGTCAATCAAAAATCTCTGCGCGAAAGTTGAAGGCAAGGAAATCCTAAAGGGGCTAAGCCTCGATGTGAAGCCTGGAGAGGTGCACGCCATTATGGGGCCAAACGGCTCTGGGAAAAGCACCTTGGCGAGTGTTCTTGCCGGTCGTGAAGCCTTCGAGGTGACCGGTGGTGAAGTTCTCTTTGAGGGGCAAAATCTACTCCAAATGTCGCCGGAGAAGCGCGCCTGGGAGGGTGTTTTCCTAGGCTTTCAATATCCGGTTGAAATCCCTGGCGTGGGGAATACCTATTTTGTTCGGGCAGCTTTAAACGCAATTCGAAAGTACCGCGGACTGGAAGAGTTGGACGCGTTGGATTTTTTAGATCTGGCCAAGGAAAAAATGAAGCTTCTTAAGATGGACTCCTCATTCATAGAGCGTCCAGTAAACCAAGGATTCTCAGGCGGTGAGAAGAAGCGAAATGAGATCTTTCAAATGGCGGTGCTCGAACCGAAGCTTGCCATTCTC
>JBGSHQ010000426.1:0-2946 GCA_041752095.1 Bdellovibrionia bacterium | reverse complement strand
AGTTCGTTATCCATTTATAGGACAGTTTATAGCTTCAGGGGCCCTTAGCTCAGTTGGTAGAGCGCTTCCATGGCATGGAAGAGGTCAGCGGTTCGAACCCGCTAGGGTCCACCATTTTTTTAAGGGGAATCAGCACACACGGCTGATTCCCCTTTTTAACGTCTTGAAACTAAAAACAAAGAGTCTCGGCTAGTTATCTCGGTCACGCTGCATCTGCTCTTTCATCTTATTTCGCGTTAATTCCACGTTTGCCTATTTTATGCCTATAATTTGCCTATTTTTCGCAAGCGGTCGTGAAGTTTCAAAACCAAGTGTCTAAGCGCGCTTAGACACAGTCAAAGAGCGGGTTTCCTTAACCAAGGAGACACGCATGAACATAGTAATAGAGAACAAAAAGAAACCAAGCCGTAGCAGTCAAAAGCGAATGACACGGGAAGCGAAGATCCTCCGCTATATGCGGTTGGCGAAATCCATTCCGACCCGGCAAGCGGGTGAACTTGTGGGCGTCTCGGGACCGGCGATCATCCACTATGAGCACGGTCGGATGGCCCTCTCTCCCACAAGGACCGAGCAGCTCGTCAGCGCCTACGGGTACACAATGGATCACTTCCGGGCACTCCTCGCCGGGGAGGAGATTCCGATTCTATCGCTGAAAGAGGAGTGCACGAACCTCGTCGAAGCTCTCGACGAACGAAAACTGAAGCTCCTCCATTCCGTTCTCCTGGGATTCACGACTTAACTCCCATTCATCTAACCGAAAAAGGATACCCCATGCAAAACATCGACATTTCCAATCTTGTAAAAGCTCTCGTCACGATTATTCTTCTCGCGATATCGGTCGGTCAGTTCGATAAAATCCGAGAATTCGCCATGCGCGAAGGCGTGAAAGCAATCACACTTCGGGACTACAAGCCGACCTATTTTCCATTTCCGAAAACGCGTTGAATTTGAGCCGCCGCGATCTTCGTTCCCGAAGGAACTACCAAGCGCGGCGGCTCTGCTGTTATTCGTCCAACGGTTTCCCGCTGGCACAGGGTAATAGCCTGGACAAACCTAATGCACAGAAGCGTAGTCCTTAGACGACGCTTATCGGGCGAAACTTTGTACTCACCAGGCGGAAACCCAGATTGTTGTTGCGATTGGAAGCGTCGTTGTTGTTACGATTCGCCGACCGGCAGTTCCGGGCATTGTTGTTCCAGCCGCCGCCACGGATCACGCGGTTCGAGCCTGATACGGCTATTACGCCAAATGTAATGACTTCTCGGCCTCCTTTCGTCGAAGCGCCGTAGCGTTCGCGTGAGAGATGTGAGCGATCATACTGCTTGCGGACTCGATCAGCTCGGTCTGAGTCAGCCTTCCTGCTCGGTATGCATTCTCCTTCTTTTTCAATTTTCGCCTAAACCGAATCAGATTCTCCCGCTGAATCCGAATCAGGTTCGGGTAAATCCGAAAGCCGAGAAACGGCACACCTTCGGTTACGGGCGCGATCCTCACGACCTTATCCTTCAGTTCGAGTTTCAGAACGTCCCTACAAAAGCGCCGGATCTCGTCCAAAAGACGGTGCAGCTCCGCCTTATCGTCAGCAAAACAAATGAAGTCATCCATATAGCGAAGATACCCTTTCACCCG
This sequence comes from Bdellovibrionia bacterium, assembly GCA_041752095.1. Classification (GTDB taxonomy): domain Bacteria; phylum Bdellovibrionota; class UBA1018; order UBA1018; family UBA1018; genus JACMQW01. Next base: position 1,317 of record JBGSHQ010000426.1, on the reverse strand, counting down.
GAGTCGCTCTTTTACGAAATGATCCAATTCACCCAAATACATATTCGCAAAATGCTGACTCGTCAGGTTTCCGATCGGTATCCCTTTTCCGGGAAGGCTCCCTGGAACAACGTGGTCGATAATACGATCCATGAGCGTGAGAAGTCGGCGGTCTTTCACGATACGCCTCAAGAGGCGTTTTAAAACGAGATGGTCAATCGAATCGAAGTATTTGGTAATGTCGCATTTCAGGTAATACCCTTCTCTTCGGGCAAATCGCTGGCAGCGCTTCAGTGCGAGGTGACTTCCTTTTCCCACGCGGCAGGCATAGGTGTCGTAGATCAGCCGGCGCTCGAACGCCGGTTCGAGAAAATTACAGATCGCGTGATGTACCACACGGTCACGGAAATCGGAGCTGCAAATTTTCCTGACCTTCGGCTCCCGGATTTCGAAGACTCGGAAATTCCTCGGTCGATACGCATCCGTGGCAAGCTCTTCTTTCAAGGTGATCAGCTCGTTCTCCATATTAAAATAGAAAGCCGAAACCGTATGGCGATCTTTTTTTCCGCGCAGGGCCTTTTTAGCCGCCGCCAAGAGATTCTCGAAACTGACGAGCTGATCGAAGAAATTTCCGCTTCGTTTCATTTGACGGACTCCTGTTGTTTGATCCAGCCGCCCAGCATTTTCCCCACCTCGTTCATCGAAACCATGGCGTGCTCATAAGCTTTGTGCGGTAAAACCTTCGACTCATAACAGATCCTGAGAAGAATCCGGATTTTCTCGAGGCCGAGATTCGCCTTTCGCAGGGAACCCATCTTCTGCCGACTATACCGGGCTTCGATCAAATCTTCGACGATGTTCAGAGCGAGGTTGTTAATTCGGTCGGTGAAAGTGAATCGGTTTTTCTTGGGAAATTTCTCCGTGGTCAGCAGAAGCCACTTCAGGAAATCGATCCATTTAACAAAGATCGGTAGATCGGAATTTCCGTCACTCATGGGCGACTCCCTCGCTCGTCGATTCCGCCGCTGGCGTCAGGGAAATTTTTGAAATTCTCAGGATATCCTCCCCGTACTTGTCAGCCTTCGCTTTTCCAATGCCTTCGATCTTCATGAGTTCGGCCATTGACTGCGGACGGGATTTCACGACGTGCGCGAGTTGCAAGTTAGTCACCAGAACATACGGCGGCACGCCTTCTTTTTTACAGCGTTGCGAGCGCCAATCCCGGAAGAGATTAAAAAGACTCATGTCCGTCTCGGTCAGCATTTCTCTCCACAGCTCGTCCCGCTTGCCCTGCGGCGCTAGCTTCGGATCGATCTCGGGTCGCTGAGGAAAATATTT
>JBGSHQ010000425.1:0-3125 GCA_041752095.1 Bdellovibrionia bacterium | reverse complement strand
GTTGATCCCAGTGGTCTAATCTGGAGCAATAACCTTGCAGATACTGCAGGCAATGAACTAGAAATGACCCAAGAACAGGGTGCTTTAGCGTGTTCCTCGCTTGGAGCTCGGCTGCCTACACCGGATGAATTTATTAGGCTTCGTGAGTATTTGGGCGGCGCCTACCCTTATGCGGGTTACGACTGTCGAACGCCTCTAGTATTACCGAACTTTTGCCACGAATATTGGTCATCAGAAGATGGCACTGCATTGAGTGGAATAGACCAATATTCTGTGTATCGACTAAACCCGAATCACCTTCAGATCCGTTGCGTGACTAAATAGCCATTGCACCCGTTGACCCTAATCATCCGCGCTAACCGCGCTTCGATGACCTAAAAATCAGACAGCGCCTCGGACTGAAAATTCGGGGCGTTCGTTTTTTTACGAAGCGCGTTTATCTTCGCTCTCGACGGATAGCTTGAGACCGATTGCCTTCAGAAGCGACCGAAGTGTAGAGAGCTTAGGATTTCCATCTTTCGATAGTGCCTTATAAAGACTCTCCCGTCCGAGGGACGCGGTTTCTGCGATCTCGCCGACCCCATGTGCCCGGGCTACGTCACGAAGGGCGAGAAGAAAAACGTCTTCGCTATCTTCCTCATCGAGGTGTGCGTTTAAGTATGCTGCCGCTTCCTTTGGGTCTTTGAGAGATTCAACGAGGCTTTCTTCGTATTTTTTCGTTCGTTTAGGCATAAATCACGCTCCTGATTTAGGATTGATAGTCATTCCAATATTCCTTGGCTTTCGAGATATCCTGCTCCTGTGAGCCTTTGTCTCCACCGACAAGGAGAACCACAAGTTTTGGCCCGTCCTCTCCGAAGTACACTCGGTATCCAGGCCCGAAGTCGATCTTCAGTTCCCAAACCCCTTCGCCTAAGCTCCGGGTGTTACCGAGATTTCCGACGCGAACACGGTTTAATCGCTTCCGCACGATCGCCCGGCCAGCAACGTCGCGAAGACCCATTAACCAGTCTTCGAACGGACACCGCCCATCCTCAGTCACATAGTTCAAAAGTTCTCGAGGAGTCGGTTCCATATCTCAATTTGAATTGTATCCTATAGGATACAGATTAGACAACCTCTATTTTATCGAGGAGTTTCCTGAATTCTAAACCCAGGGGAGTATCTGTAATTATTAGCTTTTATCGCCTCACTTCGGCCAACCGAAGTACCCGATAACTATACTCAGACACCTGTCCAGCCCAAGATCCGAACGCCGTTTTAAAATTATGCCCCTAGTCGCATTTCATACGCGACATTTATAAACACTGTGTTAGAACCCGGCAGTCCCTAACCAGTTCTTCAGCCACCGGGAAATGCCGGCGGTCTCGAACTCTTGAATAAACCGGCGCGTATGGCGCTACTTTGGCCGCATTAAATCGCTGCCGTGAAATCAGAGGATCTCTTGTCTAATTATAAATATAAGTCCAAGCCGAAACCATCGGCTGAAAAATCGTATTCGAAAATCACCGTCACTCCGCCGAAACCAGAAATGCCGGCAGAACCTGCGAAGCCAGGGCTTGAAACTTTTACGGAGTTAAATCTTACTCCTGCGATTGCTCGCGCGATCACTGAACTCGGATACGAAAAGCCAAGCCAGATTCAATCAGAAACGCTCCCGATTCTTCTCGGCGATCCGACCGACTTCATCGGTCTCGCAGCTACTGGAACGGGAAAGACTGCAGCTTTCGGAATTCCACTTCTCGAGCGCATTAATCCTTTCGAACGTAAAGTCCAAGCTATCATCCTCTGCCCGACCCGCGAGCTCGCGCTCCAGGTTTCCGGACAGATCGATCTCCTTGGTAAATACCAAGGCGTTAAGTCGACTGCGATTTACGGTGGCGCTCCTTACGGTGAACAGATCGCAGCGATTCGTCGCGGAGCTCAGGTTGTCGTCGGAACTCCAGGCCGAGTGATTGATCACCTGGATCGTGGAACGCTCGATCTATCCGATGTTGAAGTCGTGATTCTCGATGAAGCCGATGAAATGATTTCGATGGGATTTAAGGACGATCTCGAGAAAATTCTCGCAGCTGTTCCAGGCCTAAGCGACGAACAAGTCGCTTCTTCTAACGATGACCAGGACGAAGACGAAGAAGAACTCGGCGTGATCTCCATGGATGATATTAACGAAGAGATCGATGCCGAACTCGGAGAAGACTCGGATGAAGATTCCGAAGAAGATGAAGCTCCGACTTCTGGCCGCACGGCTAATATCTGGCTCTTCTCGGCTACGATGAGCCGTGAAGTTCGCTCGGTTTCGGATAACTACTTAACTAACCCTGCAAAAGTAGAAATTAACCGCACGGAAGTTCTTCCTGCTAACTTAGAACAAATCTACTACGCGACTTCAGAATCGAATAAACCTGAAGTGCTCTGTAAAATTATCGAAGCCGCAGATGATTTCTACGGAATTATTTTCTGCCAAACGAAGGCTCTCGTTGTTGATCTCGTTCAGTACTTGATCGGACGCGGATACCAAGTCGACGCACTTCACGGCGATATGGACCAGAAGGCGCGCGAACGCACGATGAAGGCCTACCGTGAACGTAAGGTAAAAATCCTGATTTGTACCGACGTCGCTTCCCGCGGCTTAGACGTGAAAGACATTACCCACGTCATTAACTACTCGCTCCCACGCGAACTCGATTCTTACGTTCACCGCATCGGCCGTACGGCACGAAGTGGAAAAACGGGATATGCGATGAGCTTAGTGACTCCAAGTCACCGTGGACTCATTTCTAGAATCGAACGTGCGACGAAGAGTAAAATGGTCGAAGGAAAAATCCCGACTCGTAAAGAAATCGGCGTGAAGAAAATCGCAGCAGTGACTGCGAAACTCGACGAGCAGGAATATTTTGCTCGCGCTATCGAACTCATGGAGCCTACAACCCAAGCTCTGATCGCTGCGATGTCGCCAACTGAAATTGCCGGACGTTTTATCACGATGATGATGCCCGATATTTTCAACGAGAAACCAGCTACCGATAAGGTCGCTTCTGAAAAAGCAACCATCACCCTCGGACGTCGTGAACGTGATGACCGCGGTGGATTCGAAAGCAGTGATCGCGCAGAAGGCGCGACTC
>JBGSHQ010000424.1:0-4983 GCA_041752095.1 Bdellovibrionia bacterium | reverse complement strand
TTGAATTTTTTTCCACTCCTCTAAAATTTTTTCTGAAGGGCTTTCTAAAAAGGGGGTGGAATATCCAATCGCTGCGTTATTGATGAGTAAAGTTGGAACGGACCCTGTCTTTAATTCTGTAAAAGCGAATAACTTCTCTATCGATTCGGGCTGCGCGAGATCAAGACAAACCCCAAATATACCGTTAACCGCCTGTTCCTGAATCTCGTTTTCAGTCCTCGCGACGATGACGACTTGGGCTCCAAGACTTCGAAAAAGCCGGGCGGTGGCTGCTCCAATACCCCGACCCCCACCTGTCACGATCGCGACTTGGCCGGAGAGTGCTCCAGGGTTCAATTCTGGTAGAGATGAGGGGTTTTTAGTCATGCTTTTCCTACGTTCCGACCCTACCAAAGAAAGGACTTCAAATCGCTAACAAACTGCGTTACCTCACTTAAATGTCCGAGTTAAATGGGGTTTACCAGATCAAAATCCGTAAAGAGGCGCTTAAGTTCTCGGCTGCCCATATGACCTTTTTTAAGGACGGCACTAAGGAAAACCTCCATGGCCATAATTACCGAACCGAGCTCTGGGTCAGTTTTCAGAAGTTTTCACTAAACGAAATGCTCCCCTTTTCAGACTTTAAAGGTGAGATGAAAAAGATTTGTGCCGAATGGGATGAAATGGTTTTACTCCCTGAACGCTGTAAATTTTTAAAAGTAATGAATCGATCTGAAACCGAGACTGAAATTTTAGCCTGTGGAAAACGTTATATTTTTCCTTCAGATGAAGTTTTATTCTTACCGACCGATAACGTAACGACGGAATCACTCGCCCAAATTTTCTGCACACGCTTAATCGGATCACTCTCGAAGGAATCTCTCGAGAACGCTAAAGTTAAATCCATTGAGATTCTTATCGAAGAGATCACCGGACAGGGGGCATCTTATGTCGTCACCTTCTAGTTCAGCTCTTTTTCGAACAAAACTTATTCTTTATTTCGATTTCGAAGCTTCACATTCACTCGATACTCGTGAAGAGCCGCACCCACATCTTTGGAAAACAGTTCTTACTTTTTCTGGGGACCCCATTAAAGGGCGTATTGTTGATTTTCCATCGTTAGAAACTGCGATGAAAAAAGATCTTGCATCACTTCCGGGGTGCTACCTAAACGAGAATAAATATTTACTCCCAGCCACTCGGGCCTTCCCCACTTGTGAGACGATCGGCGAATCGATCGCAACCCTGATCCACGAAAAAACGCTGAGTCAGTTTCGAGTAGAAAATCCTTCACTCCGTTTAGTTTCGGTGCAGGTTACTCTCTGTGAGGGTGACCGCGTTTACGGTTCGGCGATTACTGAGTTAGTCCCCTAATTTAAAAGAAACTCCTAAACGGAATTCCATTTCTTGATAGGAGTTTCTAGAAAAATTAGTGTCGAAGCTTTCATTTTTTAAGAATATTCCGCCACGGATTTTCGTAGAGCGGGTGGTTTGATCGATCTGAAAACCATAGTTATAATAAATTCCCTGATTAACCGTCAGGGTGCCGCTTTGGGAAGAAAGACTGGTTCCCCCTCCTAAAACAACTTCGCCATTAAAGGGGCCTGCAGAAAAAATTCCAACACCCATCTCTCCACCTACTGTGGGGATAGATACTTTCTCAATCGATAGTATTTGTGTGGTTCTAGCTCGAAGAACGGGCGTTTCGCTCTGTCCTCCAATCAGGGATATTCTAAGTCTGCGTGAAAAACGTTTGCCGATTTCCGCGTGAAAACCCAGAAGTGAGGATTGATTTTCAGATAAAGTTCTGCCTGATGGACTTATCCATCCAATCTGGTTCCACTGAATTCCCAAAGATGCGTAAATTTCTTTTCCGATCTGGGGTTCCCAAGCAAACTTAAAGCCGGGAGATAAATTTGAAATCACAGTTCCCGTACTTAACGAGCTGAGATCGGTTACATCTAAACGATAAAACGAGGCTGTTGGCTCTATGCGAAGCCAGGAAAAATAATCATCTAGCGCTGCTTTTTCGACTGCCTCACTCGAAGGTTTTCGATCGGGCTCAGGTCGATCATCCGGAGGTTTTTCTAATTTTTCGAATTCTTTACGACTCGGAATGAGTGCGGCCATTTGTTCAGCGGATCTGCGATCTAATTCCTCTCTCAGCTCCCCATTCGGGTCGATGAGAATTATATCTCCAGGATATATCGCGTTTTGATTTTCGATGTGAGGATTTAATTTTAAGAGAAGTTCTAATCGGCCTCCAGGCCCATAAAGTTTTTTTCCCGCAAAAAATTTCAGTGCTAACGCAGCCATCATGTCGCCCTTGACGGCTGTATAAAATTGGAGATTCGAAATTTTTAATTTAATCGATTCAATTTCTTCTTTTGAAAGACCTACTTTTCCTTGCTCGTTAATTTGTTTTCCTAAGTTGAATTCTTCTTTTGATTTTGCTCCCAGGGCTTTTAAGCTCCTCGCGAGAAGAACTTTCTTTCCCGCTCGTACAGTTCCATTTCGAAGCCATGGATTCATTTGGAGAAGGAGCTGGAGTCTTCCGCCGGATCCATAAAGTTTTAGTTCAGGATAAAGGTCGCGCATCCGTTCGCTACTCGCGATATCAGAAGCTGTTTCGATCGAAGTCGCGGTGTGGAATTCGGCATCTTCTTCGATGAATCCAGATACGTCATATTTTTTAGTAGTCGCATTTGAAGCTGCAGCTGGTTTGCGGTGATGCTTTTTGAAGGCTCGAGGAATCGGAGGGCCATACTGCCCAGGTGGGAGGGGTTCAAACTCTGCAAATGCGCGCGCAAACACCGTCGATATCGGGCTAAAAGCCGATACGAAGAAGAGTGCTGAAAGTAATAAAAATGACGGATAGACCCTCACGTAGACCATTTCGGTCAACTATTATTAAACCTTTAGTAAATAGTGAACAATTTTAATGAGTTAATACTTTATCGTCATAATTCTGACAGTCTAGCGTATGTGCTGAATGTTATAGATAAATTTAATTGTTTACTTTTGTTAACACTGAGCCGAAACTATAGTTGTGTATATAAGTCGGGTATTGTTAACCTTACTCTCTATATTAGGACTAGGCCTTTCGGGGTGTGGGAACCCACTCGGACCTGCGTCCTCGACTCCAGCTACTTTTCAGCCGGGATTAGAAACAGGTTCGCCCTATAATCTCATTTATTCTTCACCCGTTTCTTACACAAAGAACTCAGTCATCGCTTCTAACTCTCCTACGAGTTCGGGGAGTACGATCACTTCCTATAGTATTAGTCCGAGTCTTCCTGCTGGTTTAGTTTTCGATACTACGACGGGGATTATTTCAGGAACGCCTTCAGTTATTACTACGGCTTCGACTTATACGGTTACTGGAACGAATGCTTCTGGCTCGACAACGTTTCCACTCATGCTCACCGTGAACGATATCGTTCCTTCGATTTCGTATCCTGGATCACCTTTTACTTTTACGAAGAACTCAGCCATCGCGAATCAGACTCCGACTAACTCAGGTGGAGCGGTTATTTCGTGTTCGTCTTCTCCAGCACTCCCTACCGGATTAAGTCTTTCTTCGACTTGTGAGCTCTCGGGAACTCCGACAGTGGTTTCGGGTTCGACTTCATATACGATCACTGCGACGAACTCGGGTGGATCTACGACTGCTTCGATCTCAATCACTGTTAATGATATCGCGCCTGCGACTCTTGCTTACGCGGGATCTCCGTTTACGTTTACTAGAAATTCAGCGATCACTGCGCAGACTCCAACATCAAGTGGCGGAGCGATTACTTCGTGCGGTTCCGCTCCCACTTTACCGACTGGGTTAAGTCTATCTAGTAGCTGCGTTCTTTCTGGTACTCCGACCGTAATTCAGGGTTCTACTTCATACACCATTACGGCCACGAACTCCGGCGGGTCGACCACTGCTTCGATTTCGATCACGGTTAACGATATCGTACCAGTGATCGCTTATGCAGGCACTCCATTTACGTTTACTAGAAATTCTGCAATTACCGCTCAGCCTGCTTTAAACACAGGGGGCGCGATTACTGGGTGTTCGATATTACCTGCACTACCTACAGGTTTAAGTCTGTCTTCTGCTTGTACACTTTCTGGTACTCCGACTGTGGTTTCTGGAACCACTTCATACACAGTTACGGCGACAAATTCCGGTGGATCGGGTACTGTCTCAATCTCAATCACCGTGAATGACATCGCTCCAGCAACTCTTGCTTACGCGGGATCTCCGTTTACGTTTACTAGAAATTCCGCCATTACTTCACAGACTCCAACATCCAGTGGTGGAGCGATTACTTCGTGTGGTTCCGCTCCAGCTCTACCTACAGGATTAAGTCTTTCAAGTGCTTGCGTTCTTTCTGGAACGCCGACCGTTATCGCGGGTTCTACGAGTTACACGATCACCGCTACTAACTCGGGTGGATCTACTACCGCTTCAATCTCAATCACTGTGAATGACATCGCTCCGGCGACTCTTGCTTATGCGGGATCTCCGTTTACGTTCACGAAGGACTCGGTAATCACTGCGCAGACTCCGACATCCTCGGGTGGAACGATTACTTCCTGTGGTTCCGCTCCAGCTCTACCTACTGGTTTAAGCCTTTCGAGTGCCTGCATTCTTTCTGGAACTCCTACAGTCATCCAGGGTTCTACGAGTTACACGATCACCGCCACGAACTCGGGCGGCTCTACCACTGCCTCGATCTCAATCACCGTTAATGACATTGCTCCGGCGACGCTAGCTTACTCAGGATCTCCGTTTACTTTTACGAAGGACTCGGCAATTACGTCCCAAACCCCCACATCGAGTGGTGGAGTGATTACTTCATGTGGTTCCGCTCCAGCTCTACCCACTGGATTAAGCCTTTCGAGTGCCTGCATTCTTTCTGGAACTCCTACAGTCATCCAGGGTTCTACGAGTTACACGATCACCGCCACGAACTCGGGCGGCTCTACCACTGCCTCGATCTCAATCAC
>JBGSHQ010000423.1:0-9331 GCA_041752095.1 Bdellovibrionia bacterium | reverse complement strand
CGAAGACGAAATTATATTCACCCTCGAGAAATTTACCGCGCGAGATGACCATGTCGATTTCGTCAGCCCCATGATCGACTGCCCAGCGAGTTTCCTCGAGTTTAAATTTCATCGACGTCATGCCGCTTGGGAATCCAGTCGCGACGGCCGCGACCTTTATGGGTGCTGAGCCGAGAGCCTTCTTCGCGATCTTAATCATGTTGGGATAAACACAGACAGCGGCGACTGAAGGGAGTTCAGGCATTGCTTCATGCGGGCGGATCGCCTTCGCGCAGAGCTGTTTTACTTTGCCGGGTGTATCTTTCGAATCGAGGGTGGTAAGGTCCAGCATCGAAAGCGCGAGTTTAAGCCCGTAGACTTTCGATTCTTTCTTTAAACTTCGAGAGTTAAGCCGCGCAACGCGCTCTTCTACACCTACTAGGTCGATCGTTGGAGAGTTCCACATAGGCTACGAGAATTAGCACTAAATAAGAGGGGAGGAAAGAGGCTTGGATGCGGCGGGTCTTTACGTGTGGGCGTGAAAAAGGTGTTTAAATCTAAGGGTATGGGGGCGTATATCGTCGAAGTCGTCTTTATCCGATTCGGTCGCAATTTCTTCAGCATCGCCATCATCTGCCCCACCCTGTAGCAATTTGAATTTGATCAAGCTTTAAGGCCTTCGCAATCTTCAATAATGTTATTCTACGTGGCATAGCAGCCGAACTAAAGAATCTCGACAGAGAAGGCTGAGGTATTGAAGTTAGACTTGCGAGATTTCCGATGCCGCCTTTTTGGTCGACGATAAGGCGTAGGTTGTCTTTAAATTTTCGGATATCTTTAGCGATTCCGTCTAAGTCATCAAACCGCACGTAAACTCCCTCAATAGTTTCCTTCTGAGAGTTGTCTTCGATGAGTCCTTGAATATCAGCGACGATTTCATCTCGTTCGTCTTGTTCGGATTCTTCGTCCCACATTTTCATCAGGTTATAGACACCTTCGAAATGAAAAGCTAATTCAACAGCGCTCGTGACAAATGCGTCAGGAAGCCCGGCGAGCTTCATAGTGTGCCCGACATCAATCATTTCCATCTTGAAGTTTGCAGCTAAAGCTTGTGATTTCATATTAACCTCCCGCATTCGGTGTAATGACCATTCTGAATCATTTGCAAATGCGATCTAAAGACTTCGAGCTTTCGCTTCTCTTGCTTCGCATTTTTCTTTACGTACGCTTCACAGAGAAATGCTTCAGAAAATACTCCGACGGGACCTCGGATCTGATTCTGACCATTTCCCATGTTATGCCATTTAAATTTATACCCACTCGGGATAGGTGAGACACCAATGGCTGGTCCCCAAAAATTGTTCACTTTAAATTTCGGATCATTTGGGAAGTTCTTCATAAGAAGAACATCAGGTCGTATCTGATTCATATATTCATCCTTAGTAAATGCGTTCGAGTGTTTTAGATCGAGATACGAATCGAGCGCCCATTGGGTAATAATAATATCCATCCTTTTAGCTCTCCTCAGTCCTACCGGGCCATCTCGATATAACCTTAATAACAAATATAACATTTATAACAATACCTGACAAGTCAGATATCTATTTGAAATTATTAGTATTTAATAAAAATTAGTTCAACCAACTCGGAAACCGAATCCGGGGCACTGATTCGGAATACAATTTTTGTGCCCACGTTGTCGGTGATGCGATTTAGTAAGCCCTCAGAAACTTCGACGACGTCACCACTATTATGGTGCGAGAAATGAAGCTCAATAAGCGCGAAACTTGGCTTCGAAAACAAATCCCCGAATTCATCGAGATTTGCGGGTAAACGGCAGCGTTCGACTTTCGGAGGTCGAGTCTAGATGTGGGACTCCGGAAAAATAGCTCGGATGGTTATCTATAGATATCCGCAAAATATATTAATGGATATATTTAAGTACCGCTCTTCGCGACGCTGACGAAAGGAAATGCACGAAACTCGTCCAGTTCGTTCGAAGCTGATGATAGAAAGTGGGTTGTTGGTTGTTGATTAAAACTTCACGCCATCCTTCGCTCACCGGAACTTCGTGTTCGTTGAAATCTAGAAATTGTTGAGACGTCGTCCGACTTTTTTGATTGCTCGATGGCATGCGAAGGTCGCTAAAGAAAGAGTGTCAGACGGCGGAAAGCTATCTCCATTTTCCAAAAAAGTTCCAATGCAAGCACGCTTTTTCTTACTGGCGAGGCTCCTAAGGACTCCATCACTATTCGAAGACACTTTCCCACGAGCTGTGCAGCAGTTCCCGTTAAGGCTAAAATCAAGCTGGTAGATCTTTTTTGCGTTTTTCGCGACCGCGCATTCATTCGACTCACAGAGGGCAGTGGATTCAAATACAATGCCTTTTTCAAGAAGGGCGTAATACGCGATATCAGCTAGCTCTTTTCTCTGCTCGACATTCTTGATCACGAGCACATTGTCTTCCGAGTATGCAGGCGAGGTTAGCAATCCGAGAAGAGGAAGTAATTTTAAAATGTTTTTCATTTGAATTTCCGTTCATCTATCTATTTTTTTATCCGTGGCTTGAGCTGAAGTTTTTTTAAAAGTTCGCATTCCTTGCGCACAATTCTAGAGTGGTTACTTGCAATCGACCGGGTAAGCTTCATCCCCGTCAAACGCGTAAGTGTCGCCTTCGTCGGAAAGAGTAAGCGTGCCATCAGAAGTGGTGTAAGAAACGTAAGTGGAGTTGTCCGACTTCGTTTTCGTGATTTTCTTCGCTCCGGAACTCTCGCCTTCGGTTGAATATTTCACGGTGGTTCGATTCGCATTGAGTACGAAATCTTGATTGTCTTCAGCGAAGCAAATCACCTTTTTGCTGTTAGTCGCCAGATTGTAGTCGGCGTAAGAAGTCGAGATCACACCCATCACTAAACATAGAATTATTTTTTTCATTTTTTCTCCTAAATAAATTTATCAATCAAATAGACTATCGGGCTAAGGCATTGCTGACTGACGTAAAAGTTTTATGACTGACCGTCTTCGTTTTGCCGTTCTTGAGTTTGTTCAACATCCGAACTGCGCGGTACACTTTATGATTGTTTCCGCCAATGCTCTGGATAACGGCCCGAACCGGGTAGCTAACGATCATTGCGCTATCAAGTACGATTAATGCAGCGGCATCCACCACACCGGTTATCGGTGTTGCAAGCCCACCACCTACAGCTACTGCAATGGAACTCGGAGATCCGTCACTCATGTCATCGATGGCGCCCCACATTGCCTGGGTAATATTGAAAAGGTAACCAGGGGCGTCGGTGTAGGTTTGTTCAAATGGGTTGTTTGAGTAAGGAAGAACTTCCGGGCGATCGTTCTTACGGTCCTTCTTCGCTTCATCGTAAACGGCTTGTAATGATGATTTAGAAATTGTTTTAATTTCCTCAAGAATAATTTCGCCATCTTTGGAAGTTCTGGAAATAAGAATCTTAAACTTCTCGCATTCGTCGAATTTATCGCCATCGCAGGCGAGGACAAGAGTCTCCCCAGTTTTGCGATCTTTAATTAAAGTCTAAAGAGTCGGTAACTGTGTTGCCATTGCAATCGAAGAACCAAACATGCTTAAAAAAACAACCCATCCAAAATTCTTCATTTTATCTCCAAATTAAAATTCAATGTTTTCGTCCTTGGCTTACGCCGCAATTATTTATTTAACAGCGCTTTCATTGCGCGAAAAACAGTTCTTGATCACTCTTCAACATTGTTCGTGCAAAACTCGAAGTCGACTTTATCGCCGGAGTCATTCGTCCAGTTCGCCGACCCACGGCCATTCGTTAAAGTGACGCGAGCAATCCCGAGTCCGCCGAAACTGTCCTTCATTTCGTACGAAGTGGTCGAACCTTTACTCCAAACCCGTGTGATTTCTTCTCTTCCGGGGCGATTCGAGGATCCGAAACGAGTGATGCGATAGTCGTTTCCGTCCTTAATCGCATAGAGTGTGTTTTGTGAACCGCTGCTACCCCATTCAGCGAGAGTTTCATGAAGAACAAGAACGGTGCGAACATTACCTGCAGCGTAGCCGGTCGACATTTGATAAAAGTTCGGTCGGTACTGGGTGCAGACGATCGTGGATGATGCGTGGGCAGCCGAAGCGAGAGTTAAGAAGGCAAGGATCATCAATTTTTTCATGGTAGTTTCTCCAGAGTTTTATTTTATGTTTAAAAGTTTAAAATCAACCGCACTCACGCGGGCCCATCGACTTCGTTTTCACGAGTTTGCAGGCTGGTCTTCCGTTTTTAATGATTTTTTTAGTGAATACGATTAGTCCGTCGTAGCATTCTTCGTTTACGAGAACTTCGACGCTGTAGATTCCAGTTTCGGAGTCAGCATCGTCACCGTTTTTATCGACATTTCGAGTTTCAGATAGCTGTGGAAGGTCGGAGTCACTCATACCGTCTTCAGTGAATGCGTTTAGGGTCACTTTTTCAGCGTAGCGCTGGCAGGAATAAGTGGGAGCGGCGAGAACGGATGCTGTGCTGAGCGAACTCAGAGCAAGCGTAACAAGTATAATTTTTTTCATTCGATCTCCGTAAGGTGAAATGAATCAGTTAAAGGTGACTCGGCTGGTATCATGAGTTATAATTTATTGCGATGAAGAAATGCATTGCGGCATTTTACGCGGTCCTGTCTTAATATTATTCAATAAATATAGTGAGTTAGGATAAGACTAGTAAGAGAAGCGATGCGTTATTTCAGTCCAAATTTTTACACTGGGTCATTGTCGGAAAAACTCATTCACGAACGTACAACCGAGTTCACAATCGACTCATAATCCGTACGGAGTTTCGTCATCTGTCCTGACTTCAGTTCCCACTTTCCGTAATAAACGTCACAGAAAGTATCAGTCACTCCCGTGAGCGGAGACTGGAGTTTCGGGAAAAGGGGAGTGAGAAAATCTTTAAACTCCTCGGGCGGGTGAGACTCCGGCTTTGGAAAATTAATGAGTGCCATGAGTTCTAAAAAAAGATGATAGCGCGCGATGACTTCTTCGTTCTCACTCATTTTCGCTCGCTCGATGTTGCGGAGCTTTTCTAAAAAAGCATTCCGCTCTTCGCGGCTGAGTTTTCTTCGTCGCTTCTTTTCTAATTTTTCTGGATCGTGCTTTGCGATGAGCTTCCGGATAAATAAATAAATAACAACCATTCCTAGTCCAATAACGAGAGGCTTCCAGAGTTTTAGAAGCATTTTTAGGAATTCTTCTGAGATGAAGGGTTTTGGCTTTTCTACAGGCTTGGGCGGTGGGAGAGGGGCGGTCGAAATCGCTTTATTCGTACCCGCCTCAGTCGCTTTCTTAAGTGCAGCGCCTAAGTCTACTTTTCCATCTCCCTTCTTCTCCGCCTCTTTTATTCCCTCACTCAGCGCACGTGAGAGCTCTTCCTTCTTCGCGGGATCTCCGGAAGTCGACTTTGGAAGCGCCTCTAGGATTTCTTTTGCATCTTTAAGAGGTAGTTTAAGTTCATCCGCAGATTTAGACTGATCGGCGTCCGTTGGTTTTGGGCGCGAGTCGAGTAATTTCTGAGCCTCTTCAATCGACATTTCCTGTTTCGGGTTGGGCTGGGTGGGTAGAGATGAGTACTTGGGGTCCGCAGTTGAATTGCCACCTTTTGGAATTTCGAGATTTGCTGGGGCATTACTTAAATCCATTTTCCCTAGATTAAGTGACTTCAGTAAATCCTTTGCTTCTTCTGGGCTCAGGGATGACTGACCCCCTTTATTTGGAAACTCGTTCACGGAGTGAGAAGAAGAAGCTCCATTTCCAATAGCTTTACTTTGGGTTTTCTTTTTAATTTTTCCCAGGTCATTCGTAATCTCAGGCTTTGGAATGATAACACTGATAAAAGAACCGAGTAGAAATACCGATAGAGCTGCAATCAAAGCCTGTTTATAAGGAGGGTGACCCTCCTCTTCTTCCCGCTCTAAAGCGCGGTGTAAACTAAAAGTAGAGACTAAGAAAAAAAGATAAAACAGAGTCGCTGGAATCGAAAGCCCGTCGAGTGAAATAGCGAGGGGGAGAGCTACGAGCGCGTTTAATGCCAGTGCAATCAGCATATGCCCCGTGGTTGCCGAAATGAGAATTCCAGTTGCGCCTAGAATAAAAAAACTATCCCAAAATTTCAAACTCAGACGAAACCGATAAGTAAGATAAATATAAATCGCGATCAGTAAGTATTTCGCAATCCTTCGGTAAAGAGATCTCCTCGGATCCAGAATGTTCCTTACCGCTTTTTTCTCTTCATCCGTTTTTTCTGCTTCGATCGTCGATCCGCAGTAAAAAAGACTTTTCAGCTCTTCTGATTTTTTAGACTCTGCTCCTCCTAAGATTCGGACGTCGTAATTCTTGCCATCCATAATCCAGCTCTGAATAAGGGCGCTGAGGACGTAGAGTAAAAAGAGGGCCCACGCGGCTTGTCTTGAAAAATAGAGATCTGCGATTAAAAGACCGATGCCGAGTGTGAGTAAAAGTGAAATTCGAAAAAGAGTGAGCTTATTTGTCATGTTAGTTCACCACCGGCATGACGAGGGAGCGAGATATCGCCACTCCACGTTTTAAGACATAGGTGGGAACTCCGAGCTGCCCATTCTGGTGAAGAATCATTTTTAGAGTTTCTCCCGCCTTAATGTTATTTTTCCCGATCGCTTCGAAAGTTATTCCGACCGGAAGATCCTGAGAAAAGTTTCGCGCATCGACGAGGACCACGACACAGCGGACAGCCTGGTCTTGAAGGATTGAGAGAACGCGAGAAAGCTGGCTCGGGTCATTCTGATAGATCGGAGTGATGTAGATCAGTGACGAACCATAGGGTATTTCCGGGATCAGGGATCTGAGTAGGTGAGGATCAAGCTGATGGGTTGAGATCGGTTTTAAATTAGAAACCGAACGCACAAGCGATAATAAATGTGAAGAGCCACGCCCAAACGGGATGCGAAGTTTCTGGGAAAAAAGCTGCATTCGGTGCGTATGCGGGTGCTGATCGTGTAAAATCGAGACCGCTGCATCCTTGCACATTTCCCAAGTATTGTCCCCGGATCTTCCGATGTGATTTTCCGCATCCATATCGATGCACACTGTGAGATCCGTGTGCACCATGCTCTCGAACACGTTCACGACCAGTTCCTGATGTTTCGCTGATAATTTCCAGTTAATCCGCTTAATGGGATCACCCGGTACATATTCGCGAAGTCCTAAGAAATTCGATGAGTGTCCGGAATGAATACTTTCATTCATCCCGATCGCAGCCGAATCGACCGATTCTAAAATCTCGAAATGATCGAGTGTTAAGTATTCAGGAAGAACTTCGAATGGTGCGAGCGAATCATCCGTTAGGGTAAACTCAAAAACACCGAATGGATCGGTAATCGTCGCAGTCAGTGGCCCCCACTGATGCAGACCCATTCCTGCGTTGCACGGTGTTTTTATCTTTAAGACTTCCACTGTTAATGGGTCGATGGATTCATGGGCTTCAGTCATTAATAGCGAATCACGAGTTCCAGTAAAAAAGTCTCGAATGATAAGCCCTTCAATACGAAACTCGGACGCATTCCGAACCTCATACTCGGTAGTCAATATTTCGTGTTCTTTCGAGCGAGCGGGGAGAATTCGAGAGATATAAACCCCGTGAGCGATTGCGCGTGTGCGAAGAAAAAGAGCAGTGAGAGAAAGTGAACCTGTTAAAAATAAAATCCACCCAATACGGTCCGAGAGAGCGATGAATAAGAATCCGATATGGATGAAGATCAGAACCCATTGTCGATTAAACCGAGCACGGTTCTTATAAAAAAAACGGTCCCAGCTAAAACCAGCCGAATAGTCCTCTTCAGCATCTCTCCGCCTAAAGTAATCGCTGAACCTGCGGGCTTCGACCTTTCTCATGCCTGAGTCGAATAGGCGGAGCCGGTCGGTACAGAGACTTCGGAGATGAGTCCGGTCAGAACTCGGTCTGAGGATTTACCCTGGAGCTTTGCTTCACCACTCAGAGAAATTCGGTGATTCAGAACCGGTTTCGCGAGTCGGTAAACCTGGCTTGGGCTGACGTATGTTTTTCCTTCAAGCAGTGCCAGAGCCTGTGATGCTCGAATGAGTGCAAGTGTCGCTCGAGGGCTTGCACCTAGTTTTAAATCCGCGCAGTTCCGAGTTTTTGCCACTAGATCCATCGCGTAGTTATGGACTTCATCAGCGACCTTTACCTGATGGAGGACTCCGCGAATGACTTCGAGAGAATCTGCTTTCACGACGCTCTGGAGTGCATGAATAGGGTGGACCGTGTTCTGTGCCTTCACGAGATCGATTTCCTGGGCTCGTGTCGGATATCCGAGCGAGAGGCGGATCATGAAACGGTCCATCTGCGCTTCCGGGAGTGGGAACGTGCCCTGGTGTTCGATCGGATTCTGGGTCGCGATCACAAAAAAGAGGGGACTGAGTTTCGCCGTCTTTCCATCGACCGTGACCTGCGACTCAGCCATGGCTTCAAGGAGTGACGACTGTGTTCTCGGTGTAGCGCGGTTAATCTCGTCTGCGAGTAGAACTGTGGTGAAAATCGGGCCAGGCTGGAATTTAAACTGGCCTGTCGCCTGGTGAAAAATTGAAGTCCCGATCACATCGTTTGGGAGGAGATCGGGAGTAAACTGGATGCGCTTAAAATCCGTGTCGACCGTTTTCGCCAGCGCACGCGCAAGCATTGTTTTTCCTGTTCCAGGTACATCTTCGAGAAGAACATGCCCACCCGCAAGCCATGTGCAGAGGATGAGGTTAATCTGCTCAGTCTTTCCGAGAATTACTTTCTCTATATTCTGGGAAATTGCTTGGGTTGCTTGGAGGATTTCGTTAATGGCCATTTATTCCTCCTGAATCGTTTTAACGTATTTATGGGTGATGTCGTTTAATCGTCGTGTGAGCTCTGAATAATCGGGTTTCATACCTTGAGAATTTATCTCAAGCTGGGAGAGTCTGTCGATCAAAGACTTAAGGGACTGTTCGATCGAGGATAGGCGAACATCAGAATGAATCTGAATTTCTTTTAAAACAGCGGTTGCGGATTTCTTTTTCCCCCAAATTTTCCATGAGCAACCAGGACATGGAAATTCAGCACTAATCGTTCGTTCTGGACCAGTTTTAACTGTGATTACGGCTTTTTCCCAGAAGTAAGGAACCGAGAGTGTGCTCGGATTATTTAATGCGGCAGTGATCACTTCGTTAGCATTTTTTCGAATGCTTTCGATGTATGTTTTTACAAATTTTGATTCATGAAGTATTGTTTTTATAGCGTTTTGGAAGGCATATCTTTCCCCGGTCGCGAGCTGATAATTCGATTTTTCCCCG
>JBGSHQ010000422.1:0-3221 GCA_041752095.1 Bdellovibrionia bacterium | reverse complement strand
TCACTTAAAATTCGAAATGCAGGCACCCCTTTTTTACGTGCTTCGGTAAGACGCCAAGCCCTAAGGGATTCGAATAATTTAGGAACTTCGGAGTGATACTCGGGGGATCGTTCAGAAGATGTGGGGAGCTTCGTGCGCTTTCGAGAAGACGCCTTAGGTTTAGCGCCAGTCATCAGAGGACCATCGATCTCGATTTTTTCTAAATCTCTCGCCTTCGCATTTTTTCCAGCCGAAAGAAGAACCACACGTCGATAGGAAATCACTTTCCCATCTTTCTCAAACTCGGACTGAGCCGTATCGAGGAAGCGAGCACGGACTAGAGCCGTCAGCAGTCGCTCAAACCCTGTCCGAGATATTTTTTTATCAACCTGACTCACCTCTTCGAATAGACGACCGACTGACTGTCCATCGCGAGTAGACAAGGACGCAAGTAAGGTGGCGATGATGGAGCGCTCTAAAGAATCGACGACTCGTACATCCTGAGTCGGTGCACAGCGGTCACAGATTTCACACTTTTTAGACGAATCCGTTTCGTCTCCGAAGTGGCGAATAAGTTGGAGCATTCGGCACTCGCCGCCCCCCGTAAAAGACTGCATCGAATCAAGCTGGGCGAGTCGAGCTTTCTTCTGGTCTTCGTAAGATTTTTTCCAAGATGCCCCGGATGGGGTATCCGCAGCCATGATATTTTCTTCTGAATCAATCTTAAGTGCGCCGTGAAGCCAAAGCTTTTCGATCGCTTTATCAAAAACCTCTGGCTCTAGATCTGAGACTCGCGCTTTTAGTCCGTCTTTAAAGATCGAACTTTCTTTCGGCACGTTTTTAAGAACTTTAACGAGAACAGAGCTTTCCGGGAAATCGCGTTCGATAAAAAACTCATGCGTTTTACGATCCGAGAAAGACTGAAGTAAGCATGCTGCTGAAGGTTTTCCATCTCGGCCCGCTCGCCCGATCTCCTGATAATACCCTTCGATGCTGGATGGAAGTGCAGCATGAATCACTGTTCGGACATTCGCCTTATCGATTCCCATTCCAAAAGCAACGGTCGCAACGATGACTTCGACCTGATCCGATAAAAATGCCGCTTGGACTGTATCTCTCTGTGTCGCTAACATTCCAGCGTGATAGGCCCGAGCTTTAAACTTCTTTCCGATGGCCGTCGCGATTTCTTCTGCCTTTTTCCGAGTCGGGGCGTAGATAATAGCGGGAGTAGAATCTGGTTTTTCGAGGAGCTCTAAAATTCGTTCACTCCGCTCTGAAGGAAGCGACTCCATTACGCGAATCGCGAGATTATCTCGGCGAAACCCGTGGATGAAAAGTTTAGGATCACGGAGCTTCAGCTGTGCGCAAATATCTTTCTGAACACGCTCGGTGGCGGTTGCCGTAAGAGCAATCACTGGAGTATTTTTCAGGCCCTCGAGTCGCTCCCCGACTAATCGATAATCCGGCCTGAAATCATGCCCCCATTGACTGATACAGTGAGCTTCATCGACAGCGATCAGTGTGGGTGGATATTTCAGGAGCATTTCTGAAAAGCCTGGAACTGCGAGCCGTTCAGGCGCAATAAAAAGAAACTCAAGCTCGCCCCTGAGATAGGCCTTAAAAGTTTCGCGGGAATCCTCACGAGACCTGCCCGAATGAATTCTTCCAGCTTTTAGCCCACGCGACTGAAGACGAAGCACTTGATCTTCGATGAGTGCAACGAGTGGGCTAATGACGAGAGTCACTCCCCCACGCGCTAGCCCCGGAATCTGGTAACAGAGTGACTTACCGGCTCCGGTCGGCATCACGACGAGTGCGTTCGCACCTTCAGCAACGGCTTTACAGATCGCCTCCTGCCGTGGGCGAAATTCACTGAGTCCAAATCGTGTGCGTAAAATTTCTGTAATCACGTTCTTAGCGATGAGCATAGACCCGAGGATCACTCAGGGCAATCTATGCGCTTTGCGTTAAGCCGTAAGCTCCGACTTTTTCGCCTGCTCCCTGAAAGTAGACCGCAGTTTTCTTCCATGATTTCCGCTGTAAGCAAAATAAACCGCTGGGAGTATCAGCACACTAAAATCAACCACTCGGTAGAGAAGTGCTCCTGCGAGTGATCCCGCAGCGAAAGCAAGAACGGTTAAGCCCCGCTGAAGATTCACCTTCACTTCTTTTCGGATATTTGCAGCACTCAGCGTTCGCAGCGAAATGAGTTCTGCTATTCCACGACCTAAATCAGTCGTCACTCCGGTGAGATGCGTAATCCGGAGTGTTGAGTGCGACGAGTAGGAAAGAACAGCATTCAGTAATCCACTTGAAAGACAAATCATCGAAAGCAGAATAAAATTTTTCTTTAAATGGAGACCGTTTTGACCTGGATCGAATTCTTTTACATTTCCGATAATACACGCGATGAGCAGTAGTGCCGAACACATGTACATCACATAATCGTAGTAGGGTTCCTTACCCTGTCGCACGCGAGCCTCAACACAAAGCCCTGAAATGATCGATCCCCCCAAGAAAAAAAGAGGAACAGCGAGTGCAGCGGCAGCATTGCCCCATTCGAAATGAGCCGCGTGGACTCCGAAGAGGGTCGCAAATCCCGTCACATGAGTTGCGAATGTTCCGAGACCGATAAAGGCTACCGCGTTCATCACTCCTGCACTCCCGATCATCAGTAACCAGTGAAAGAGTGTGTAGGTATCGACTTCTGCGTTTGCGTCCTTAGTGAACATTTCAGTAAAACCCTCACTCCTAGTTTATTCCTTAGATGTCGCGAACACAAAGTTACACAAATCAGTCAAACGATTGACGGTGGCTGACTATTATCCTCTCGTGCTTTAACGATTTTATTTATAAACTCTATATTATGACTAAACGAAACACCTCGCTCATCGTCGGAATCGCCCTCGTCATTCTTTCAGCTCTTACGGGAACCGTGGAAGCAGGGGTCACTCCTCTCGGGTTTTCGATTGTGCCTCCGGCTCAGTTTCCAAATAAGGATTTCACCGTAACTGGACTGCGCGTTAGCGCGCTTTGGGGAAATCATAAAAATGTCTACGGCCTTGATGTAGGCGCCATTGGCAATATGACCGAAGGCTCATTCGTCGGTATCGGAGTCTCAGGTATCTTCAATCTGAATAAAGGCCAGACGACGGGTGTCTTCCTCCAGGCTGCAGGCCTTGGAAATTTTAATATGAATAAGGCTTCGATCTACGGAGTTCAGATCGCTGGTATTATTAACT
>JBGSHQ010000421.1:0-2132 GCA_041752095.1 Bdellovibrionia bacterium | reverse complement strand
TTTCACCTCGGGCACCGCTCTCATGAGGGTGACCGCTGAAACGCGCTCGGATGCGCCCGACTCGGAATACCCCAGGGCTTTATGAACATAGAGCCATAAGGTCGAGTACCCGCGTTCGCTATAGAGCCGCCTCGCATCCACCTCGGCCAGGAATTCGAGTAGAGCAAAGGTCGCCGCTTTTTCGGTCTTCGCGGCCCAGAGCGTTTTTTCATGGAGGGTTTCGTTTGAGAGCGATTTGAAATTCATGAGAGAGACTATACCCGAAGATTTCCGGTCTCTTTAAACGCACAAAACACATCGTAAATCGATCGATCGAGAAAATTTTTTTAAAACCGCGAGAGCGCTTACGATCGAATCTTCATCGACCGCCTCGTGCGTGAGAGCAAGCATTAGAAGAATTCACAAAAACTATTCCGGTTTTTCAAAATCTCTCGTCAATCTATTTCTAAATTTTTTTAAAAAATTTTAGAAGAATTGTTTCAGTTTTAGAGGAAGTGGATCATTTTCGAAAGCAATCACCGGATCTGGACCACTTTAAAATCTAAGAGTCATACATGCCGGTACGGTTCCACCCGCAGTCTGCGGGCGCCCGAAGGTGATTAGTTCGCAATGGGGCTCAGTCTATGGCCCTAGTCTCCTGATGCTCAAGTGCTCGCAATAGTGAAGGTCTAAGCTACTGCGAGACCCCAACAAAAAGTCCAAAACTCGTCCATCTTGGCCAGCCCAATTTAAATGCACTGCAGCTTTCACTATGATCGATTAACAGCCCATAACCCGATAAATATCTGTGAAAAACTTTTGGGTGATGGACAGTTCTTGAGTCGTTTCATACGGTTCACTGATGACTGAAGAACTTAAAATCTTTGAAAGTTGGGATCTAAAAGACGGCTACTCGCTCGTCCAAGTTGAGAAGTATCCAAACGATATCTACCACTCACTTTTCAACGAACACATGCTTCAAGGGCATCCCATCCTGCCTTGGCAATCCGGTCTTAGTCTCGAGCAAAAAGAGAAGCACGATCTGCTCAATGCCCGGTTGAAAGATAAATATAAAATTCGTCTCGCGCTGATCCACTCTGGGAAATTAGTCGGATGGTCCTATGGCTGGCAGGATTCAGTTCATGTTGGCGACTTTTATATGGCCGGTTCATTAGTACTACCCGAACATCGAGGTCGTGGGCTTTATTCAGCGATGGTCCGAAAAATTCTCGCGATGACTAAAGAAGAGGGCTTCAGCGGAGTGCGCTCTCGACATGTTTGCACAAACAACGCGGTACTTATCGCGAAATTAAAAATAGGATTCATTATTAATGGATTCGAACAGGATGAAACGATGGGCACGCTCGTGCGAATGACCTATCACCATAATGAACTTCGGAAGAAGGCGACGTATTTTCGCGCCGGTAAAATGGACGAAGTCGGCGTATCCGAGCAACTCGGGTTGAATCGAAATTTTTGATGTTTCGCCAGCGCGCCAAAATACTGACGATTGTTCTGGCTTGCATGAGTGCGACGTTTGAATACTATTACCGACATGGAAATGAATAGTTTACTGCCTCTGATCGCTGTCGTGTTTGCTGTGGGTGCTATTGCGAAGTTTGTAAGTTGGCTGCTTTCGCTGAGGCGAGTAGTTGCGACTAACGAGGTTCATATCGTCCAGTCAGCGAAACTGACGAAGTCTTACGGCAAGGATACCGATTACGGTAACTCCTATTACGAATGGCCTTCGTGGTTACCGGTTTTCGGGGTTTCAAAAATCATGTTACCGGTTTCGGTTTTCGATCTCGATCTCCATGCTTATGAAGCCTACGATAAAGGCCGGCTCCCATTCGTTGTTGATGTTAAATCATTCTTTCGAATCACGGACTCGAATGTAGCCGCCCAGCGTGTGGCTTCATTTCAGGAACTGAAAGACCAACTCCACGCGATCGTTCAGGGTGCGGTTCGTACCATTCTCGCTTCCTCCGATATCGAGTCCATCATGCAAGGTCGTTCGGTTTACGGTGAACAGTTCACAAGAGAAGTTTCTGAGCAGCTCTCGAACTGGGGCGTAAATACAGTAAAAAATATCGAGCTCATGGCCAACAATGCCTTGCATTTGATAAAACTTGATTGTTTCTCCACGCTGGCGG
>JBGSHQ010000420.1:0-4283 GCA_041752095.1 Bdellovibrionia bacterium | reverse complement strand
GTATTGAAAAGCACTTCTCCGGGTTGGAAATAGCCGAGGCGTTCAACATTTTCCTTCGATTGCCGGAAACGGGTTCCGTTATAAAGCTCGCCTTCTTTAATCTTTAATTCGCGGCGGATTACTTTATCGTGGGTTTTTGAGTTCCCGAGCATATTGATCTCGCCAAAATACGCGAGCGTGCCTTTTTCAAAATGGTAATCAATATCTACAACTCGGGTATCGTCCTTCACTTCCATTTTCGGAATGACGTTTACAAATGCGTAGCCGAGATCCTGATATTTTTCCTGAAGTTTTTGGATATCTGTATTTCGCTTCGAAATCGAAAAATCCTGATCCTTCAGCATTAAGACTTCATTGCCCAGTTCTTCGCGGCTGAATAGGAGATCTCCTGAGAAGTCGATATTTCCGACTTGATACTTCTCACCCTCATCGACGTAGATCGTAACGTAGAGCCACTTTTTATCATCACTCACCGTGACGACCGGACTATCGTATTTAAACTTTACGTATCCGTGATCGAGATACCAATAAGTCAGCCGCTGAAGATCCATCTTAAAAGCAGCTTCTTTAAAGTTTCCGGAACTCGACATAAAGCTCCAGAAACCACCTTCGCGTGTTTCTGGTAAAATTGCTTTCAGCTGCCCGTCCGTAAACGCTCGGTTATTCAGAAAAGTTACTTTCTTAATCTGAACTTTATCGAAATCGTTAACTTTATACTTCAGCTTTACTTCATCAGGTTTTTTCGGATCAAGTAGAACGACGTCATACGTTACCTTAGCTAGATAATAGCCTTTATCCTCATAGCTTTTGGTAATGAGCGCGATATCTTCTTTTACTTTATTCACATCGAGAATCGACCACTGCTTCACTTTAATAACCGCTTGAAGATCGGTCGTCGTAATGCGTTCGTTACCTTCGAACTCAATTTCTTTAATCACCGGTCGTTCATGAAGAGTGATCTCAAGATTTGCCCCTGATTCACTTTTTTCCGCTTCGACAGTAATTTCATCGAAGTAGCCCATGTTAAATAATGCTTGAACATCTCCACGTACCGTTTCACGCTCGATCGCGACACCGGGTTTAGTAGAAATTTTTCCAAGGACAGCTTCCTTTTCGATTCGTTTAAGTCCTTTTACGACGATCGCCCGCGCCGGTAAGCCAGCAAATCCATCGACTGAGTCATCAATTCTCGTCGTGGTATTTTTTATAGGGATTACTTTCGCCTTACGGTTTGCAGCAATAGCTGACTGCGCGCAGAGAGCAACGCATGTGGTAGCAATAAAAAATCGGGACGACTTCGAATGTAGGGAATGACTGATAAGCCGCCCCAGGAGCTGAAATAGAATCACAGATCATGTCTAGGAGAGCCTGACCAGTCAGTCAACTATAACTACCGAAAGACTCAGATGAATTGGCCATCTTTCATACTCAAGACGCGATGCATTCTGCTCGCGATCGATGCGTCATGCGTTACGATCAGAACAGAAATGCCCGTGGCTTGATTTAAACTTGTGAGTAGATCAATGACGTTTTGGCTGTTTTTTGAGTCTAAATTGCCAGTGAGCTCATCCGCTAAAAGAAGTTTTGGCTTCAAAATAACGGATCGTGCGATAGCTACTCGCTGCTGCTCCCCGCCAGAAAGTTCTGCAGGCCGATGCTGTAATCGATGACCGAGACCTACAAATTCTAATAGCTCTGCGGCATGCTTTCGGGAAGTTTCTCGGTCCTCGCCCGCAATCAGAGCCGGCATCATCACGTTTTCGACTGCATCGAACTCAGGCAGTAAATAGTGAAATTGGAATACGAAGCCGAGAACTCGGTTTCTAAATTCCGCCAGCCCATTTTCAGTAAATTTTAAGACATTCTGATTTGTTGGGCCGTAGAGTATTTTTCCAGAATCAGGCTTCTCAAGCGTTCCGAGAGCGTGAAGGAGCGTGCTTTTTCCGACTCCGCTTGAGCCCGTGATTGCGATCATTTCACCTTCAGCGATTTCGAGATCGACACCTCGTAAAACCGGAATCTCGGTTGTCCCTTTTCGATAAGTCTTTGTGAGGCCTTCAGCTCGGATCAACATTAGTCGTAGCGTATCCCTTCCATTGGAGATTGGGTAGAGACTCGAAAAGCAGGAAAAAAGGTCGCCACTAAAATAATAATCACCGATAAAACCGCGATCAGGACGATCTCATTCCAGTTCATCGTCACAGGTAGATAGTCGATATAATAAATGTCGGAAGAAAGTTTAATCAGTTTCGTACGATCAAGCACCCAGTTTAACAGTAGCCCTAGACCCATCCCTGTTCCGGTTCCAACCAAACCAATCCCAAGCCCAATCCAGAGAAAGATCCGAAAGGCTTGAGACGGCTTTAAACCCATGGCCTTAAGAATGGCGATCTCCTTCGACTTATCGTGAATCATCATCATGAGGGTCGACACGACGTTGAAGGCCGCGACTAAGACAATTGCGAGAAGGATGATAGAGATCACGATTTTTTCAAGTTTAATGGCGTAGAAAAGATTTTTATTCAGCTGGGTCCAGTCTTTTGCCCGAAATGGATAACCAAAAGATTCCGTTAGGCGATCCGAAGCCTTTCGAGAATCCTCTCCTCGCGGAAGCTTTAGCTTAAAAGTGGTTGCTCGATTCGGAAGATTAAACACTTCCTGAGTCCAGTCGAGTTTTGCGAACGCATACTTCGAATCGTATTCATACATTCCGAGACTTGCGATCCCCACGACCTTCACTTCGATAATCTTCGGAACACCACTCGTTCCGACCTGAGGAACGACGAATCGAATCATCGATTCTACATCAGCTCCGATTTTACCAGCCAAGACTTTTGCGAGAACGACTTCTCCTGGCGCAGACGGCATGTGTCCGCGGATGATTCGTTTAGGCAGGGTGGTCGCACGCCTTACTGCTTCTGGATCTACACCTTCTAACACCACACCTCCCGTTCCCCTTGGACCCGCGGCCATCACTTCTGTGATGAGCGAAGTCGAAATTGCGAGCGTCTGCGGAAGGGCACGCATAATCTTCTTCTCGATCACTGCGGGATCGATCACTGGATCGGCGCGAGAATAAAGAACCACATCGCCATTTAAGCCACTGATCGCTTCGCCGAGCTCGCCCTCGAATCCATTAATGACCGATGTCACCACAGTGAGTGCAAGAACTCCGAGAGCCACACCGACGACGGAAACCCAAGCGATGAGGGAAAGAAAACTATCCGATGATTTCGAGAGTAGAAATCCACGCGCTAAAATCGAAACGGGATTCGATTTCTTAGCCATCCGACTTTCGCATCTGTGGGAAGAGGATGACATCACGAATCGACGCTGAATCAGTAAAGAGCATCGCTAGGCGATCGATCCCTATTCCTTCGCCTGCAGTAGGGGGCATTCCATATTCAAGCGCCACGCAGTAATCTTCATCGTGATCGCTTGCTTCGAGGTCGCCTTTTTCTTTCGCTGCAACTTGAGCGAGGAAACGCTCACGCTGATCGATCGGGTCATTTAATTCGCTAAATGCGTTCCCCATCTCACGTCCATAAATAAAGAGTTCGAATCGATCCACGACGAAAGGGTCTTTTTCGTTTAAGCGAGAAAGCGGTGAGACGTCGGTGGGGTAATGAGTAATGAATGTCGGCTGGATCAGCTTCGCTTCGACTTCTTCATCGAAGATCGTCATGATGAGTGCGCCTGTCGGATTCTTAGGGTCCATGTGGATCCCTTTCGACTTTCCATAAGCGAGGAGGGCATCACGGTCGCGAAGTTTCGCACGATCTTTAAACCCAGAGTGTTTCACGATCGAATCTTCAACTGTGATCCGTTCCCATTTACCGCCGAGTTCGATTTCTGTCCCCTGATAAGAGATTTTCGTTTTTCCTGCGATTTTCTTCGCGATCCTCTCGAAAAGTTTTTCGGTGAGATCCATCAGATCTTCGAAGGTCGCGTAGGTCATATAAAACTCAAGCATCGTGAACTCGGGATTATGCTTGATCGAAATGCCTTCGTTTCTAAAGTTTCGATTAATTTCGAACACCCGCTCGAACCCACCAACAACGAGTCTCTTTAGATAGAGTTCGGGAGCGATGCGAAGAAAAAGCTCCATATCGAGGGTGTTATGATGCGTCGTAAATGGACGAGCTGTAGCACCTCCCGCGATGGGATGAAGCATCGGGGTTTCAACTTCCATGAAGTCGTGATCTTTAAAAAATTGGCGCACTTCATCGACGATGAGGGCACGCTTCTTAAACGTCTCGCGCGCTTCTTCCGTTACAATGAGG
>JBGSHQ010000419.1:0-5483 GCA_041752095.1 Bdellovibrionia bacterium | reverse complement strand
CTTGGGTCCGCTACGATTACTGTTGGCGATCTCGTTAATCTCCAGGTGGGAGATATTATTCCACTCGGCCAGGATGCTGATGGTGAAATGGATGTTCTAATCGAAGATGTTTCTAAATTTAAATGTTTCTTCGGGGTTTCCCGAGGTAATCGGGCGATTCAACTCACCCGAGAAATCGAAGAGTAAAAAGGGAGTCGACTATGACGGATACAGCACAGAATCTTCAGAATTCAAATGCAACAGCAAATCGTGGTGCTCAGCCACCGGTACAGTCACTTGATTTCATCCTCGATGTTCCTTTAAAGCTGACAGTCGAACTCGGCCGTTCTCGAATGGCCGTTCGTGAGATTCTCCAGCTGGCCCAAGGGTCAGTCGTGGAACTGACTAAATTTGCTGGAGAGCCTCTTGAAGTTCTTGTTAACGACAAGCTCATCGCACGAGGTGAAGTGGTAGTTGTTAACGAAAAATTTGGAATTCGACTGACCGACATCATCAGTCCAGTCGAAAGAATTGAACAACTGAAGTAGTACTCTATTGGTAGTCAGATTCCAGGATGGAACTGACAGAAGGATGCATGGATGCGTACAAAGATTTTATCGATATCGACTATTCTATTTGGGTTAATCGCTACTTCCGAGGCGGCGGTTAATTTAAAAAAAGTAAACATCATTGACGGGAATGAAATCGAACTTCTTTTTGATGGGAAGGTTGAAAGTTCGCAAGTAAAGACTGAATTCGTAAGAGATAATATTCAGCTTTCGCTTTCAAACACATCGGTATATCCCGCAAAGGTTTCGATGGTATCGGGATCAGATCTGACTAAAGTTTTCGCTTATCAGTATGCACCCCAACTCGTTCGCGCACGATTCACTGTAAAAGGTGATGCTGCAGGATATGCAAATCGTCTTCAGGTTAAAATTAATAATAAAACGGTTGTGGTTAAAATTTCTGGAGTGAAAACAGATCAGGTTCCAAGTGCAGCATCATCTGCGCTTCGAACGGTTTCTGCTCCAGAAAAACAAATTGAAGCACCTAAAGGGACGCCGTCAGCTGTTACTTCTGATTCTGAAAAAAAGGGGTTATTAGAGCGTGTATCCGCAGCTGAAAAAACTCCTGAAAATGTAGAAAAACAAATCGGAAAAGCTGCTAAGAACTCTAAAGAAACGATTGGAACGAGTAAATCTCCTCTTCCAAGTCCAATGCGTTCCATCGGAGTGATGCTCTTTGTCCTTGGTCTGTTTGGTCTATTTGTTATGTTTCTCAAGCGGATGAAAGGAAACGGTAAAGCAGCCGCATCCGCAAAGGGCTTAGGTGGTTTCTTAAGTAAACTTTCAGGACAAGGAACAAATAAGGCGATGATCGAAGTTGTTGCGACTCATCATTTGGCACCAAAACGTTCTATCGTCGTTGTTCGCGTTCAGGACCGAATGCTCGTTCTGGGTATGACAAACGATTCAGTAAATTTGATTACCGAATTTAAGGCAAATGATGAAGGCGAAGCGGAAGAAAGCATCGGGCTCGGTGATTTTGCAGCAAGCTTAAAGAAGTTTGAAAACGAACCTGCTACAGCATCATCGACTCCTAAAAATAGTCCGCGGGCAAATCTCGGTGACATCGCAGCTGCTGCTCTAGGCCTTGCTAAGCCAAAACCCGCTTCTGCTCCTCGAGCTAATGCGGCGGCAAATGCGTACCAGAATACGCAAACGGGGGAGGCGAAGAATGCAGTTGGTCCTGCCTTTTCACCAGCACTACAAGCAGCGCTTGCCGAACCTAGCATTAAACCCAGTGTTCGTTCTCAGATTAAGGACCGCGTCCAGGGGATGAAACAACTATGAAGTTGAGTCGTAAAGCTCTTCTCACTTCAGTTTCCTTTCTGGGTGCCTTTTTAATCGTCGGTTCCGTTTACGCAGCCGATTCAGGTACTGCTCCCGCTTACGTTCCTGGCGGTGGAACGGGAATCGCACTTCCGAATTTAAGCCTCTCGTTTGGGAATACAGGAAAGCCGACTGATACCGTAGCAGTACTTCGAATTCTGATGATGCTTACGGTGCTTACCTTAGCCCCTGCGATTCTCATCATGATGACTTCGTTTACTCGAATTGTCGTTGTTCTTTCTTTCCTACGTCAGGCGCTCGGAACACAGCAGATGCCTCCGAACCAGCTCATCATTGGACTCTCTCTCTTTCTTTCATTTTTTGTGATGGCACCCGCATTTAAAGAAATTTCTTCTCAGTCTCTCGAGCCCTATATGGCCGAGAAGATCGATCAGAAAACAGCCTTTGATCGAGCAGAAAAGCCACTCAGAGAATTCATGTTTAACCAGACTCGTGAGAAGGATATTGAGTTATTTTTATCCCTCTCGAAAGAAGCAAAACCGCAAACTCGAGCAGATGTTCCGACTTACGTTCTGATTCCTTCGTTTGTTGTGAGTGAGCTTAAAACTGCATTTCAAATCGGTTTCATGATTTATCTCCCATTCCTCGTGATCGATATGGTTGTTGCGACGGTATTAATGGCGATGGGGATGATGATGCTTCCTCCAACCGCGATCGCACTCCCGTTTAAACTTCTCCTTTTTGTTCTTGTTGATGGTTGGGATCTGGTTGTCGGTAGCTTAGTGAAGAGCTTTGGTTAAGAAAGGGTAATGCCATGAGTGAAGATCTCGTAATGACGATTAGTGGAGAAACCCTGAAGACCATGATGCTCGTTGCAGGGCCCATGCTTATTGCTGCAATGGTTATCGGTATTATCGTTTCAGTTCTTCAAGCGATTACTCAAATTAACGAAGCAACGCTAACGTTTATTCCGAAGATGGTCGCCATCATTCTTGTTTTAGTGATTATGGCGCCCTGGATGCTTGAAGTTCTCCAGAATTACTCGACCCAAATTTTTGGTAACTTTGCAGAGTGGGTGCGGTAGATGGGTGATCTCTTCCAATTTTCACCGGAAGAGTTCTTCTCGTTTTTCGCGGTACTTATCCGCGTGAGTGTTTTGCTCGCGGTTTTACCCATTTTTGGGGATAAAGTAATTCCCGCTCCTGTTAAAGTTTTACTGTCGCTTGCTGTAACGATTTCGATTTTTCCTGGCTTATTAAAGCAGGGATTTATTCGAGTTGCCGATGCTGCAATTTGGGCAGAGTCTACCTGGGGAATTACACGAGTGATCGGGCAGGAAGTTATCGTGGGACTCGTGCTCGGTTACACCGCGAAACTCGTTTTTGATGCAATCCAAATCGGATCAAGTCTCGTTTCTAACATGATGGGTTTTGCAATGGCTTCGGTCTATGACCCTCACCATGAAACCCAAACGACCGTGGTCGCTGAGATTCAAGTTGCTATAGCGATGCTTGCGTTTCTAGCTCTTGATGGTCATCACCTTCTTCTTCACGGAGCTCTCGATTCATATCGATTTTGTGGTCTCGGAGAAGCAGGACTGAATTCGGTAGTTCAAAATAGGCTGATTGAAATGACCGGTACTGTTTTAAAGTTTGGAATTCAGCTCGGGGCGCCAATCACTTTAGTGATGTTTGCAGTTAACGTTTCATTTGGTGTTTTCTCTAAAACGATGCCGCAGATGAACGTGCTTGTTCTCTCTCTCGGTATTAGCGCTTTTGCAGGTATTTTTGTTCTCACTCTAACGGCTCCGGAGTTTCAGACAGTAGCCACTAATGTGATGGGTCGCACTGAAGACTGGATGCAGGGAATGCTCGTAGCGATGGCGGCAAGGTAAGCGATGGCAGAGAATCAAGAAGACAGAAATACAGATGACTTACTCGACGAAGCCTCCCAAACGCGTATTGATCAGATGCGCGAAAAAGGGCAGGTTTCACAATCTCGCGAGTTAGTCGGTCTTCTCTCATTATTGGCAGCGGCATCTGCATTATGGCTCTTTGCTCCGAAAATGGGCACGGATATTACCGAGTACATGCGTGAAATGTTTCGCGTTGATGAGGTTGCAAAAATTAATCTGCAGGACAGTTCTGCGCTTCATATTGCACTCATCCGATGTTTGAAATTAATCGTATTTATGGGATTGCCCATTAGTGTGGCCGGATTTCTTTTTGGAATTCTCGGTAGCTTTATGCAAGTGGGAAGTGTTTTTTCGTTTGACCCGATTACTCCCAAATTCGAAAAAATTGATCCCATTAAAGGGTTAATGAGATTTTTTTCTCTGCGGTTTGTTGCCGACTCTGCTCGAATGGTTTTTAAGATTAGCATTTCAGTTTATGTTGCGTATCTCTTAGTGAAAACTCAGGTCATCAACTCTCCAGAGTTGATGCTCTCAGAACCTGTACGTTTTCTTTCCTCGATGTCATCCGCTTCGAAGACCATCTTTTTTACGCTTTTTATGATCTTCGTTGCTTTTGGTGCCATTGATTTTTGGATGCAGCGTAAAGAGTGGTTAAAACAGGTTCGACTCACTCGTCAGGAAGCAAAAGAAGAAGCGAAAGAGCGAGACGGTAATCCACAGGTTAAAGCACGTGTTCGATCGATCCAGCGCGAGATGTCCCGAAAGCGGATGATGGCAGCAGTGAAAAATGCGGATGTGATCGTCACAAACCCAACACACATTGCGATTGCAATCCAGTACGATAAAGACAAAATGTTGGCGCCTAAAGTAATCGCAAAGGGAGCTGATTTTGTTGCACAAAAGATCAAAGCTTTAGCGGCTGAGGCAGGTGTGCCTACAGTGGAAAACGTTCCGCTTGCACGAACACTGTATAAATCTGTGAAAGTGAATCAATATATACCTAGGGCTCTTTACCAGGCAGTGGCCGAGGTTCTGGCCTATGTTTACCGCCTACGGAATAAATTTTAAGGAAGAACTATGGAAAGTTTATTCACTAAGATTGGTCGAAACTCAGATTTAGGACTCGCCGTCGGACTGGTGGGAATTCTTGCGGTGATGGTGGTACCTCTTCCACCGTTCATGCTCGATATGATGTTGTCGCTTGCGATTGGAATTTCTTTCCTTCTTTTATTAACGGCTGTTTACGCAAAGCGCGCACTTGATTTCTCGATTTTTCCATCTCTTCTCCTTCTCACGACTCTTTTTAGGCTTGCACTGAACGTCGCAACTACACGTAAAATTCTTCTTACAGGCGCGGAGCTCGGCACTGGAGCCGCTGGCGATGTGATTAAAGCTTTCGGAACATTCGTGGTCGGAGGAAATTACGCTGTTGGTATCGTTGTTTTCACGATTCTCGTCATCATTAACTTCATCGTTATCACGAAGGGTGCTGGTCGAGTTGCAGAAGTCGCAGCACGATTCACCTTGGATGCAATGCCGGGTAAGCAGATGGCGATCGACGCTGATCTGAATGCGGGATTAATCAATGAAACTGAAGCACGAAGACGACGTTCTGAAATTGCGCAGGAAGCAGATTTTTACGGAGCGATGGACGGTGCTTCCAAGTTCGTTCGCGGGGATGCTATCGCGGGTATCATGATCGTAGTAGTGAACATCGTTGGTGGTATAGTCAT
>JBGSHQ010000418.1:0-11524 GCA_041752095.1 Bdellovibrionia bacterium | reverse complement strand
GTGTAGGTACGTTCTTCGGGGAATTCGAAAGCCTCAGAGATCGAATCATCCGCTTTCACATGGCGGATGAGATAAACCGACCAAAGGTCGACGACGACGGCACCGATGAAACCAATGAGCGAAAAATTTACCCAGAGAAAGAAACGAAGCCAGAATTTTGATTCAGGGTTTGCGATTTTTTCTCCCGCATTTGCATAAGCGCGGAGTTCGTAGAGAAGTTTTAAAGTCATAGCGATTGTCGTGAAAAGGTAAAATGAGCCAACTCGGATAAAGAGAGGCGCGCCAAGTGCGAGAGCGCAGTAGGCGAGGCACCAGATGACGATGGCGTTCACTGTTAGCGTCTTACCTCGAGCAACGGGTAGAGTGGGAACTCCACCTTTCGCATAATCATCCGTATAGCGAAGAGCGAGACACCAGAAGTGAGGCATCTGCCAAAAGAAAAGAAGGAAAAAGAGGTAAATTCCGCCAGGTGTAAGTACGTCTCCATGAGCGGCGGTGTAGCCCATCAGAATGGGAAGAGCTCCGGGAAGTGCACCTGGAACGGCAGCGAAAGGCATCGTTCGCTTCCACCAGAGTGTGTAGAGGATATTATAAGAGAAAACGGCAAGGGCACCGAGTGCGACGAGCTTCCAAGAAAGGATAGCAAGGAGCGCGAGTCCCAGAACGATCGCACCAAAAGAAAAAACGAGTGTGTGCAACTCCGAAATTCTTCCCGAAGGGATCGGTCGCTTTGCCGTGCGAGGCATAAGCGCGTCCATCTCACGGTCTTGCCAGTGGTTTAAAGCGCTTGAACCCGAAGCAACGAAAAGGACTCCGAAAAGGGTAAGGGCGAGACGGCCTAGGTCGAGAGAAGTTTCAAACGAATGCCCAGCGAGATATCCACCTAAAACACTGATCAGAACCAGCGCCACTATCCCCGATTTCGAGAGTTCGCGGTAGATCGAGAAGTTAAAGAATTTAGGTCTTTCAAGGCTTGATGTCTGAATCGTCATAAGATGACTTTCGATATCGTATTTTAAGTGAATTACCTAGCAGCAGTGCAAGATTAGTCCTTCAGGCACTGTAGGCTTTGTTGCCAGGTTTCTGCGTTTTTATCTTCGAAATCGCGGGTAATTTGGCGAGCGAGTTTATCGACGTTTGGCTTGTCGTAGAGGAATATTCCAAATTCGCGGTTCCGAGTTAAAGCCATGGTCGAACCGTTCACTGAACCCACCCACGCGGCGGCTGAATCGACGACGATGGCTTTTGCGTGGAGATAGCCTTGATGGTTTTTAATTTTAATGGCTCGAGTAAATAGGCTCGATTGGATTCCGGCAGCGTCGTATTTTGAAAAGATCGCTGTCGTAATTTTTTTCGTTCTTTCCCACTTATCAGGATTTTTCTGATCGTCACGGAAATAACATGCGCTTCCTACGTTAACGAAAACCTTAACACCACGGCTCGCTGCTGCAACGAGAGCATCATTTAAATCAAAATCCGTAATGTACTGATTTTGAATTAAGATCGTTTTTTTTGCGGATGCGATGAAGTTTAGAAGAGGATTAAGCGAGTATGGACTTACGGTGAGTGATTTAGAGACTTGCGGTGTCAGCATCGACTTTAAATCGTAAGGTTTACCCAGAAGATCGTTCTCAAAAATCTTTAAATAGGTCTGCACTGCTGCTGGATTATCGGTCACTACAGTGTAATCGCGATTACACCTTCCATTTGGCCCCGTAGCACAGAGGTTAGTGTCGTCGAAGTTTCCAGTACTTAAGAGTGCGACCGAGTCGTTAAAGACCGCGAGCTTTCCGTGTTCAAAGCATCCCGAAACCTTATCGGTAGCGGGAGGGCAGAGGGCTTGAGTATTAAAGGGAACATATTTCGCGCCGAGTGCGGTGATAGAGTCACGGAATTTTTTTGTTCTTAAGCATTCCTGATCGTCCGTGGAAGCGGGTGGCGTGAAAACGTTGCAGGAGGGTTGGGCATACGGGCTAGGTTCCTGAACGATGCGAACTTCTACTCCCCGCTGGGTGGCTGCGAGAAGTGCGCTTTGGACCTTTTCGTTTTCCATCGTGTAGATTTCGATGTCGATCGATCCACCCGTTTTCGTTCCGTTAATGAGGCTAAGTAGAGGCATGCCATCGGAGTTTACGTAAAACCGGGTTTTCGGTGCTGCCTGTACGGATGTGAGCAGGGAGAGTTGGAGGAAGAGGCCAAGGACGATGGTGGGAACAAGGGTCGTTATTCTGTGTTGCATGCCGCTTTTTTGCACCAAGCGTTAAATTACACAAGGCGCTATGCCGCTAAGAGTCTATTCTTCGAAAAAGCATTTAAAATTAATAGGGATTATGGGTAAACAGCCATAACGCGAAGCGTCTCAAAGGAGGGAGATGTGCAGGTGTGATTGGGATGCCGGGCGATAAAGCGGAGGTCTTAACCTGCCTGAATCTGGCTTAGAGCCCAAACTCGTATGCGACTTCAGGAAGGTGCATATCACCGAACTCAACGGTTTTTTCCGTATGATTTAAAATGCCGCCCTGACTTTCGTAGAAACGGCGTGCCGGGTGATTTTCTTTTAGAACCCAAATGCAAAGACGGGATTTACCCTCTTTTTTCATCTCTGATTTAAATTCATCGAGTAATCGCTTTCCGGCTCCGCGTCTCTTTTCGGATGGGTGAACGTAGAGAGCATAGAGTTCGCAGTCGGAGGTGGGAATGGGGTTTGTTAGGCGTTGCTCCCTGCCGCATGCGAAGCCGATTACTTTTTTATCTTGGGTTCGGGATTCATTCTGAGTTTCATTTTCGACCACGAGCCGAAGGATGGGGGGCGTGTTCTCGAGAGTGCGCCTTTCCCAGTTCTCTTTTTTTTCCTGAAGGTCTAATGAGTCGAGAAAATTTTGCGAGACGATTCCGCGGTAAGCGTCTCGCCATGAAGTGACTTGTATGGTGGCTATTTCGAGAGCGTCTTCTGGGATCATTTTTCGTACGTTCATGTTGGATTTAGTTTACTTAAAAAAGTAAGGGCGAGCAATTTTTTATGAATTGAATTGGAAAAATAGTTTTTTCTGATTTTTTTCAAATCAAGTTTTTTGATATTTTTTTAAATTATCGTTTTTAAAATCTATTTTATTTAAGAAAGGATCGTCTAAAAAAATTATTTCTAAAATTAAAATGAGATTCAAAAATCATCACTTAAGACTTATTTTAAGCCATTTTTAAATGATTCGTGTTAAAAGAATCGAATGAATTTAAAGTTAAAAAATGAATTCACTCTCCTTTCTGAGTTGAAGGTTCTCGTATCAAAAGAAAGAGAAGTGACTGCTCAGATTTTGCATTATTTTCGAGAAGTCGAATCTCGCAAGCTCCATCTTGAGAGTGGTTATCCGAGCTTGTTTGAGTTTGCGGTAAAAGAACTTGGGTATTCGGCGGGAAGCGCGCATCGAAGGATCTCCGCGATGAGCTTATTAAAAGTTCTTCCTGAAATAGAAGAACAAATTCAATCGGGCGAACTTTCTCTTTCTGTGGCTGCACAGGCACAGAGCTTTTTTCGCGAAGAAGGAAGAAGTCGAACAGTCTCTGTGGAAGAGAAAAAAGAAACAGTGGCTTCGCTTATGGGATTGTCGACCCGTGAGTGTGAGAGAAAACTTGCGGCGATTTCTCCACTCGCTGCTTTACCTCGAGAGCGTGAGCGAGTCGTTACCGAAGATTTGACTCAGATTCAGTTTCTGGCTGACCGAGAATTGATGGAGAAGCTTGAAAAATTAAAAGGACTGCTCGCACATCGAAATTTCGATGGAGGTTACAGAAAGCTCTTTCATGCACTCGCAGATATGGCTTTGAAGAAGTTAGTGCCGGTAGCGAAGCAGGGGGCGGCGAAGGGGGAAGTGCCGAAACATCTAATTCGAGAGCAAAGAGTTCAAAATAAACAAACCACGAAAGAGATAGCAACTCCGGCGCAGAACGAATCAGAGCGTCAAGTTCGGATGCAGCAAGTTCGATCCAATGAAAGGATTAATGGGGCGAAGCGATCACGCTCGATCCCAGTTCAAGTGCGAGCAGCAGTTTATAAACGCGACCAAGGAAAGTGCTCTTACGTCGACCGTAAATCAGGGCGCACGTGTGCATCTATTCACGCCCTCGAATACGATCACATCACTCCGTTTATGATGGGTGGGGAGGCGACGCAGGATAATTTGCGCCTTCTTTGTTCTGCTCACCATCGGTTAGAGACGGAAAAATTACTGCTCGTGGTTTAGAGGTGTTGGGAAACGTTCCTTTCCAGTAGCGCCATCGCGCTAGGTGTGACTAACTCAGGGTTAAATTTTCCGGAGGAGCCGAGTTGTGGTTAAAAAAAATCTGCGCACTTTTTTAATGGCCATCGCTTTTAGGCTGGCCTTTATTAATAGATCGACTTTCATTTTTCCTCTGCCTTTTATTTTCCTCCTGCCCTTAATCTTTGCGACTCCTTTCGGCGTTCAGCCCACCCACGCCGCCGATGGAACAAACCTCTCCGCAAAAGCCCAAGCCAACCAGAAAATGGCTGAGAAGGGTCCTGACCTGACTGGCGTCGGCATCACCGAAAAACTGGGCGAACAAATCGACCTGAATCTTTCCTTCACAAATGAAGAAGGAAAACCCGTTAAGCTCCACGATTTTTTCTCTACTAAAAAACCCGTCATCATCAGCCTTGCTTACTACGAATGCCCGATGCTCTGCGGCGTGGTTTTAAACTCTCTCGTCGATGGACTTAAGAATCTCGACTGGACCCCAGGAAATCAGTTCACCCTCGTGAATCTCAGCTTCGATCCGAAGGAAAAATTCGATCTCGCCGCAGCAAAGAAAAAAAACATCGTTCAGGCGCTCGGAAAACCCGAAGCTGCTGCGGGGTGGCATTTTTTAACGGGTGAGGAAAGCCAGATTAAATCACTCGCATCACAGTTAGGATTCGGATACCGTTGGGATGAAAACGAAAAGCAATACGCGCATGGCGCGGGCATCTTCGTGCTGACTCCAGAAGGTAAACTCTCGCGAGTTCTTTATGGAATTCAGTATAAGACGTCTGACTTGCGTTTGTCGCTCCTCGAAGCTTCGAGTGGAAAAATTGGAACGATCATCGATCGAATCATCCTTTTCTGCTTCAGCTACAACACGAAAATGCGCACGTACTCACTGGCGCTTTATCGGGTGATGCAAGTCGGGGCAGTCGTTACGGTTTTGATGTTGGGTGCGTTCATTGTCTTTACCCGAAGACGAGAGATCCGCGGCAGTTCATAAAACGGAGTGGTTGGGAATGTTGAATACAGGTTACAAGCAAAGTTTTAGTCTCCCCCTACAGGGTTCTGATGTCGCCGTAGCATGGGATGGACTCTACTGGTTTCTGATGGCGCTCAGTGTTTTCTTCTTCGTTCTAGTCATAGGCGGGATGATTTACTTCGCGATCGCTTACCGCGAGAAGCCAGGACGTAAGACAAAATACATCGTCGATGACCACATGCTCGAAGCCGTGTGGACGATCATCCCGACGATTCTCCTCATGGTTATTTTCGGCTGGGGTTGGGGAGTTTATAAAAAGATGGTCCAAGCACCTTCCGATGCGATGGAAGTCCGGGTCATTGGTAAGCAGTGGCTTTGGAATTTTCAATATGAAGACGGCAGGCTTGAGACAGGTAAGCTCGTAGTGCCTCTGAATAAGCCAGTTAAACTCATTATGAGTTCTGAAGACGTTCTTCACAGTTTCTTCATTCCGAACTTCCGGGTGAAACAAGACGTTGTTCCAGGGATGTACACATCCGTTTGGTTCCAGGCGAAAGTAAAAGGTGAACACCAGGTGTTCTGTACCGAGTATTGCGGGGCTTCCCACTCTGGAATGTTAGCAA
Source organism: Bdellovibrionia bacterium (assembly GCA_041752095.1). Lineage (GTDB taxonomy): Bacteria > Bdellovibrionota > UBA1018 > UBA1018 > UBA1018 > JACMQW01. Next base: position 5,666 of record JBGSHQ010000418.1, on the reverse strand, counting down.
AAATCGAAGTCTTAGAGCCCGAACAGTACGCACTTTGGAAGGCAAATAAGCCGTACGAACTTTCAGGTGTGAAGACCGCTTCCACCGACATCCTTGCTTCGATGCAAGCAAGTTCTAAGCTTGCGAACGCTAATGTTCCTCTCCCTGAGCAGGGGAAGAAGCTCGTCGAGACGAAGGGTTGCTTAGCCTGCCATGCACTCGATGGATCGAATAAAATCGGACCGAGTTATAAAGGTATTTTCGGACATGAAGTCGAGCTAGCGGATGGATCGAAAGTGACTGTGGATGCGAACTACATCCGTGAGTCGATCGAGAAGCCGCAGGCAAAAGTGGTCAAGGGATTTAATCCCGTCATGCCTCCTTACACGAAGGAAATGATCAGTGAATCAGAACTAGGCGCGATCGTCGCGTACATTAAGAGCTTAAAATAGAGGGCTTATGGCACACACTGAAGCAGCACACGGTCATAACTACTTAAATCATGAAAAAGGACTCTGGTCCTGGATGACGACGCTTGATCATAAGCGCATCGGCCTCATGTACCTGGGAACCGTACTTTTCTTTTTCTTACTCGGTGGAGTTTTCGCACTCATCATCCGTATGAATCTCATGAGTTACGGACATCCCGTCGTCGATGCGCCGACTTATAATAAACTCATGACCTATCACGGGGCGATCATGGTTTTCCTTGTGATCATTCCTGCGATCCCAGGGGCGATTGGTAACTTTGTACTTCCGATCATGCTCGGAGCGAAGGACGTGGCGTTTCCGCGTCTTAACCTCGCTTCCTACTACATCTATCTTGCGGGTGCGATCTTCGCGTGTCTCGCGCTCTTCTTCGGTGGAGCGGATACAGGTTGGACTTTTTATACCCCGTACTCGATTCGAACTTCGGGCGCAGTGATCATGGTCGTATTCGGTGCCTTCGTCGCCGGATTCGCTTCGATTCTGACAGGATTAAACTTTATCGTGACGATCCATAAGCTCAGAGCCCCGGGCCAGACCTGGACGCGAATGCCGCTCCTTTGCTGGGCGCTTTATGCGACCTCTGTGATTCAGGTTCTCGCAACTCCAGTGCTTGCGATCACTCTTCTTCTCCTTATTTTCGAGCGTGTTTTTAAGGTCGGGATTTTCGATCCTGCTTTAGGCGGCGATCCGGTTCTATTCCAGCACTTCTTTTGGTTCTACTCGCACCCTGCGGTTTACATCATGATTCTTCCAGCGATGGGTGTGATCTCGGAAGTGATTCCGGTTTTCTCGCGCAAGCCGATTTTCGGATACCGCGCAATCGCGGCTTCTTCTTTCGGTATCGCACTCGTGGCGTTCATCGTCTGGGGACACCACCTCTTTGTTTCCGGTCAGTCTGAACTCGCAAACTTCATCTTCTCGTTACTCACGATGTTCGTTGCTGTTCCTACTGGCGTGAAGGTGTTCAGCTGGGTCGGGACAATGTACCGAGGTTCGATTCGCTTTAACGCTCCGATGCTTTATGCGTTCGGATTCTTAGAGCTGTTTATGATCGGTGGACTCACCGGAGTGTTTCTCGCAACACTCGCAATCGACGTGCATCTGACTGACACCTATTTCGTCATCGCTCACTTCCACTACGTGATGGTCGGTGGATCGATCATGGGACTGCTGGCTGGAATGCACTACTGGTTCCCGAAAGTGACTGGAAAGATGTATCCAGAGAAGCCAGCTCTCATCGCTTTTATTCTCGTCATCATTGGGTTTAACCTGACGTTCTTTCCGCAGTTTATCGCGGGATCACAGGGGATGCCTCGCCGATACTGGTCGCAGCTTCCTGAATTCGATTTTTATAATCGCCTTTCGACTTACGGATCTTGGTTCCTGGCAGTCGGTTTCGTTTACGTCGCCTTCTATCTTCTGAAGGCTGCTAAGAATGGACCGAAGGCTGGCGATAATCCGTGGGAGGCTTTAACGCTCGAGTGGACGACGGCTTCGCCTCCTCCGCACGATAATTTTGCAGTAACGCCGACAGTGACGTCATGGCCTTACGAATATAAGACGAAGAAAATTTAACCGGAGAGACTATGTCCAATACAACTCCATCAGCATCAGCATCAGGTCACCACCACCACGCACATCACTTCGATAGTGCCGAACATGAGTTCCAATCCTCAAAACAGGGGATGTGGTTATTCATGGTAACGGAAGTACTCATGATCGGAGCCATCTTCGTTGGCTACTTTATCATGCGGGCTCGGTTCCCAGAAGCTTTCCACGAAGCGCATAAGTTACTGAACGTGAAGCTTGGAGCTCTGAACACTGCGGTTCTAATTTTCAGTTCTTACACGATGGTTCGGGGCGTGAGTGCGGTTCAGCGAGGACATATTCCGCAGGCGATTCGTTTTCTCGTTACCACTGTAGGAATGGGCGCGGTTTTCTGCGTCGTGAAGTATTTCGAATATAGTCATAAAATTCATGAGGGAACGCTTCCGGGTGGGCTCTATACCTTTGAAGGACTGAATCAGCCGCATGTGCCGCTTTTCTTTTCTTTTTACTTCATCATGACCGGGATTCACGCATTCCACGTTGTCGTCGGGATGTCGCTCATTACTTGGGTCATCTTCCGGATTCGTCGTGGAAATATTACGAAAGAATATTTTACTCCAGTCGAACTTGTTGGGTTTTATTGGCACTTTGTTGACTTAGTTTGGATTTATCTTTTTCCGCTACTTTACCTGCTCGGATAGAAAGCGAAGCGTGAGGAATAAAAATGTCTGACTCAAAAAATAATCATTCTTCGAATTCTGACCACGGACACGGAAGCCACTATATCCTCCCGGATTCAGTGGCGATGAAAACTCTTTTGGCTCTCGGTGTTCTTACTGCCGTCACCGTCGGTCTTTCATTCGTTCACCTCGGGCCCTTTAATTTTATTATCGGGATGATCGTTGCGACGATTAAAGCGTTTCTCGTTTGTTCGATCTTCATGAACCTAAAACATGACGACAAGGCAAACTCCTTCATCTTTGGAAGTGGTTTTCTTTTCTTAGGGATCTTTTTCTTTCTAACCGCGCCGGACGCTCTTTTCCGCGGTGATGTTTATGTCGATGGAAAACCCCTCACGATGCCAGTGAAGGGTGTTTCGAAGTTTAAGAAGGCGTGGGAGCCGACTCCAGAACTCGTGGCTCATGGAAAGGCGATATTCGCGCAGAACTGCGTTTCCTGCCACGGCGAAGCGGGTAAGGGCGACGGCGTTGCTGCTGGAGCTTTAAATCCGAAACCTCGTAATTTTACGGTGGATGCGGCTTGGAAAAATGGACGTAAGCCTTCCCAGATTTTTAAGACTTTAAAAGAAGGTATTGCTGGGGGAGGAATGGCCTCTTTCGCAACTCTCCCTGCTGAAGATCGATGGGCGCTCGCCCATTTCGTCGCCTCGCTTGGACCAAATGTTTTAAAGAGCGAAGCCGCAGATTATGCAGCGATCGGGTTTGATCCTACGAAAGAATCTTCGGGGAGTGATGAAGCTCCATCAGTTCCAGTCGAATTCGCGATGAAGAAGATTGCAGATGAGGCAGCTAAAGAAGCTGCAAAGGGTAACGTTAAGTCTGGGAATGATGGCTTAAACGGTTACGATAAACGGCTCGACGCTCGAACGTTTAATCCAAACCCATAAAAGGAGTATAGAGTATGTCGAATATCCGTGTAGGTATGATGGCGCCTGAGTTTAAAGCGAAGGCTTATGTTTCAGGTCAGTTTAAAGACGTTTCCTTAAAAGACTATCAGGGCAAATGGGTTTGCTTATTTTTCTACCCGCTCGACTTCACCTTTGTATGCCCGACTGAAATTAAGGCGTTTGGAGAAATCGAATCGAAGTTTAAGGCGGAAGGCTGCGAAGTTCTGGCTTGTTCCACTGACTCCCATTTCACGCATAAAGCATGGTACGAGCGCGATCTTAAGGAAGTGAAGTTTCCAGTGCTTGCGGATACGAACCACGAGATTTCGAAGAACTACGGAGTTCTTCTTGAGAATGAAGGGATTGCACTTCGCGGGACCTTCCTGATCGACCCTAAGGGCGTTCTCCAGCATATGTCGGTGAATGCGCTTGGTATCGGTCGCTCCCCTGACGAAACGCTTCGTACGCTCCAGGCGGCTAAGACGGGTGAACTCTGTCCTGCTAACTGGAAGCCAGGTCAGTCGACGATTAAGACCTAAGTCAGAGGATGTCGACCGAGTCCCACACGAAAGTGCCACCCGCTCTTGCGGTTCTTCTAGCACTCATTGGAGTGCAGATCTGCTTCGGATCGAATTATGTCGTTTCGAAAGTTGTGGTGAGCCATTTTCCGCCTCTCGTGTGGGCCGGGATTCGAATCGCAATTTCAACAGTCGTTATGTTTGGTGTGTGTTTTATGTCCGGGCGACCTCGACCGAAGCTCGATCGGAATTTTTTAGTGCCGCTCATCTGGCTTGCACTGATGGGAACGATTTTAAATCAAGCGTCGTTTCTCGTCGGGCTTAAGCTCACGACTTCTGCAAACTCTGCGGTACTGAATACTTTAATCCCGATCGCAACTCTGCTGATCGTTACTCTACGCGGCCAGGAAGCGTTTAATCTTAAAAAGGGAGTGGGTTTCGTTCTCGCATTCTTAGGCGTGCTTGTGATCCGGAAGATCGAAAATCTTAGTTTTACCGATTCGACTTTTATCGGCGACATGCTGACCGTTTTTAACTGTCTGATTTATGCGTGCTTCCTTTCGTTTTCGAAACCGTTTCTCGCGAAGTACGACGCACTCTGGGTAACGGCGTTTCTCTTCTTATACGGGACGGTAGGGTTAAATCTGATCGCAATTCCAAGCTGGAGTACTTTCGTGGCGCCTGAAATGGATGCGCACCTTTTCGGGATAGCGACGTTTGCGATCTTGTTTGGAACTCTGGTGCCTTATTTCCTTAATTTCTGGGCTTTAAAGCACGCGAAGGCGTCACAGGTAGCGCTCTTTATCTATCTCCAGCCCGTGATCGCTGCCGGAGTGGCTTATTTCTGGTTGGGTGAGACGATTACGCTTCGGACGGTGATCTCTTCTTCACTCATTTTTTCTGGCCTCGTGATGGGGTTACTCGGTAGTTATCAGGCGAAAAAGGGGCAGGTTATATTATGAGTGAGGGAGTCGTTGTTTCAGCTCAGGCCACTGCGCCCACTCGTGTTTATGCAGGGTTCTGGATTCGCTTAGCCGCTTCGATTATCGACGATGTGATTTTAACTGCCGGATCGCTCGGTTTAAGTTATCTCGCGCTTTATGTCGTTTTCACGATTCTTCGCCCTGCGCCGACCTTCGGCGAGGCATTTACGGGTGGTTTTATTCAGACCGTGAACTTTGCAGCGATGAATTTTTTAGCGATCCCGTATTACATCGCCTTCCACTGGAAGTGGGGCGCTACTCCGGGGAAGCGCGTATTAAAGATTCGGGTGATTCGAGAAATCGATGATGGAAGTTTAAGTCTCGGGCGTTCGACTTCTCGATTTTTTGCACAAATCGTATCGATGATTACTTTTGGTGCCGGGTATCTTATGGCCGCTTGGAGCCCTAAAAAGCAGGCTTTACACGATAAGATCGCCGGCACCGTCAGTGTAATGGTTAGCGATTAGATAGAATTAGAATCCGATAGAGACACCGGCGAGCGCGCCGTAGCCGGATGTTTTC
>JBGSHQ010000417.1:0-11132 GCA_041752095.1 Bdellovibrionia bacterium | reverse complement strand
TGAATCATCGGTTACTTTTCCATCTACGATCGGTACGTTAAAATCGAGTCTTAAAAAAACAGTCTTTCCGTTAATCTCTAAATCGCGAACACTTTTAATGGATGCTGACACTTAGAGTCCCTTCGAAGCGACGAGAGTGGTGAGGTCGAGCATTCGCTCGGAGAATCCGGATTCGTTATCGTACCAGGTAATGACTTTTACGAAATTTCCATCAACGACCGTGGTGAGTTCGAGATCGACGGTCGAAGAATTTAGGTTGCCGTTGAAATCGATCGAAACGAGTGGTGCAGTCTCGGCTCCTAAGATTCCCTTCATCGCCCCATTTGCAGCAGTCGAGATGGCTTTATTAATTTCTTCTTTCGTCGCAGTTCGACCTAGCTCCGCAGTGAAATCCACCATCGAGACGTTCGGAGTCGGAACGCGAATCGCAAGTCCGTCGATTTTACCCTTTAAATTTGGGAGAACAAGACCGACCGCTTTAGCAGCTCCGGTCGTAGTCGGGATCATCGAAAGAGCCGCAGCACGAGCGCGGCGGAGGTCTTTATGGCCGAGGTCGAGAATACGCTGGTCGTTCGTGTAGGAGTGAACGGTCAGCATCGTTCCGCGTTTAATTCCGAAACTTTCGTCGAGGACTTTCGCAAGTGGGGCTAAGCAGTTCGTGGTGCAGGAAGCGTTCGAAATAATCGTATGTTTCGAAGAATCATAGGCCGTGTGGTTTACTCCCATGCAGATGGTGATGTCGGCATCCTTAGACGGAGCAGAGATCAGCACCTTCTTTACAGTTCCCTTCAAGTGAACGGATGCTTTTTCCTTATCAGTAAAAATCCCAGTGCACTCATGAACGACAGTGACACCGTCATCAGACCATTTAATATTCGCAGGATCTTTTTCCGAGTGGACCTTGATTTTTTTCAGTCCCTTTTTCGTTTCGACGATGAGGAGGTTTCCTTCAATCTTCACAGCGTAAGGGAGAGTTCCGTGAACGGAGTCGTACTTGAAAAGGTGCGCTGCGATCGCTGGGGCTTCGAGATTATTAATCGCAACGACTTCGACATCATCGCGTTCGAGCGCAAGGCGAGCGATCTTTCGACCGATTCGTCCGAAGCCATTAATACCGATTTTAGTAGGTGACGCCATGTGAGTGCTCCTTCGCAGTAATGTAAAAGTGTGCACTCGTTCTACACGCGAAAGGGCTTAAGATTCAATGAAGTTCAGGGAGTTTTACGGTTCTGATTTAAGGAGGGGGCCGTAACGTTTTAATTCTTTTTTGAACGTTTTAACGGTTTCGAGATAGGGCGAATTCCAAGCCAGTTTTGGCTCCATGACCGCACGCGTAAGGGCGCAAAGTCCGTCGATATCGCTCACCGATACGAACTCAGGGGCGGGTCCATTCAGGGGCGCCGCATCAGGGCCGCCTTCAAAACTCTGATTATGGTAGTTACCGAGCGGTACGGAGATCGCTATCGTCGGGATTCCGTAGGAAGTCGCAGCAGTTCCCTCGCAGCTCCCACCGTCCATGATTCGGCGTTGGTGTTTCCCCGCGAGCACTCGGTTTGCGAGCTCACTAAAAACATGAGTTGAGCCCGAGTGGAAAACATTTTTACGGTCTCCGAGACGAACGACCGGGCCTTTGCCGATATCTGCGCCGGGAAGAGTGCGGGACGTTTCAAGCGACACGGCGAGGAGAGGTCGCTTTGCTCCTTTCAGCCATCCGAGTTCGAAATGCGCGACCGCGCCGATAAAACCCACTTCTTCAGCGCGAGTGAGAAGGCCTAAAAATGGCTGCTTTTTCTTCGATTTTTTTAAGTGAATCGCGGTCTCTAGAATTGCAAACACACCGATCAGATCATCGGCTGCTTTCGTGTAAACGAGATCGCCTTCTAACCAATGGGTTTTTCTAAATCCAAATCCACCGAAAACCTCAGTCGCTTTCACTGTTCGAGTGAGGTCCTTAATTTTTATTATTCCTTTATCGATCGCGCGTCCTGATGGGATGAGTTCCGATTTTTCTACGCGCCCCTCGCCGCATACGCCGTCACGATCCGAGAGCCAAACTTTCGCGCCTTCTAAGTGCGCGGTCGGACTCCCGCCGTGCCACTTAAACGCGAGGTGTTCATCATCTATCCACTCAGTCCCGTGGAAGCCTGGGTGGTCCATGTGCGCGATATAAATCCTTACGGGTTCGGTCGACTTCGTCTTCACCAGTTTTAAGTACTCGGCCTTCGATTTCACGCCGACGATGATGTTTTTTGCAGGATCGCGGAAGTAAGGAATTTTCTCTTTTTTTAGAATGATTTCGACTGCGGCTATGACCAGGCCTTCGCGAAACGGAGCAGTCGGTTTTTCTAAGATAGAGGAGAGTCGGGAGTGGGCGGTCTTATTTGTGAGGAGCATGAGATAGGATGCTACTGGAAAAGCAGAATCGATCAAGGCAAGATCGCGCTTGGGCCCGGGAGAATTTAAGATGGAACGGTCATTTGGGAGCGCAGTTTCTACACAGTTGGTCGATCTCCTCGCGGAGATGAAGACTCTTTTAGAACTTAAGGGTGAGAACCCGTTTAAGATCCGTGCTTTTGATAAGGCGGGGGATACGATTGCTTCCTTAGGTGAAAAAGAAGACTGGATGGCGCGTGCACGTGCGGGAACGCTGACCGAAATTCCTGGAATCGGAAAAGGGATTTCGAAGTTTTTAACCGATTACCTCATCGATGGGAATCGTTCGGAGCTCGATGAGATTGCGGCGAGTCTTCCTGAGGGGTTGCTCGAACTCACGAAAGTCTCAGGGCTCGGACCGAAGAAGGCGATTCTGCTCATCGAGGAACTTGGGATTAAAAGTTTAGGGGAACTCGAGTACGCGTGCCGTGAAAACCGGCTCGTGAAGCTGAAGGGTTTTGGCGATAAGGCTCAAGCAAAGATTTTAGAGAGCGTACAGTATCTTCTTTCGACAGGCGGACAGCTTCGGCTGTCGGAAGCTTTTCCGCTGGCTGAGAAGTTACTCGCAGTTTTAGTAAAAACTGCGGGAACGCTTCGTGTTTCTGAAACAGGTGCGCTTCGCAGGAGGTGCGAGACCCTTTCTAAGTTAGAGTTTCTCGTCGAAACACCCCCTGGCGAAAAATCGACAAAAAAAATAGAGGAAAAACTTTATCTCGCTGTGGCCGAGGCCGGAGTGTCCGGGCTTACGATTCCTGTCGAGTTTAAATTTGCCGAGACATCGCAGTTCGGGAGTGAGTTAGCGCGGACGACGGCGACGGCGGAGTCGTGGACTGCGATTTTAAAGGTGGGAGAAAAACAGCTTAAAGATACTTCTCTAAAAGCTCCTGACGAGGCTGCGTTTTTTTCAAACATCGAACTCGCCTGGATTCCCCCAGAAATGCGTGAGACCGGCGAGGAAGTAGCGCTCGCGCGGAGTGGAAAGTTAGATGAAGTTTTAGGATGGCAAGATATTCAGGGCTGTTTTCATAACCATACGACTCGTTCGGATGGAAGTGCGACTCTAGAAGAAATGGTTTTAGCCGCGCGAGACCGCGGGATGAAGTACATCGGAATTTCGGATCACTCGAAGTCCGCGTTCTATGCACAGGGATTAAATGAAGATGTTCTGGCTGTGCAGGAAAAAGAAATACGCCAACTTCAGGAGAAAATTCCTGAAGTGCGGATCTTCTGGGGGATTGAGAGCGATATTCTAGCGGATGGCTCGCTTGATTATGACGATAAGGTTCTAAAGAAATTTGATTTCGTCGTTGCTTCGATTCACTCGCGTTTTCAGATGGACCGGACGACGATGACGGAGCGAATTCTTCAGGCTGTCAGGAATCCACGCACGACGATGTTAGGCCACCTTACGGGTCGGCTTCTGCTCGGACGTAAAGGTTACGATATCGAGATGGAAAAGATTATTCGGGAATGTGCAGAGAGAGGCGTCGCTATAGAAATTAATGCGAACCCTCAGCGACTCGACATCGACTGGAGATGGGGCCCTGAACTCAGGCGGAATAAATGCATGGTCTCGGTAAATCCCGATGCCCATGATATCGCAGGGCTTGATGATGTTCGGTACGGAGTGTGTGTCGCGCGTAAAGCACTTCTGCCTCGGTCACTCGTCGTGAACTCGCGAGATACCGCAGGAGTCGAGTCATGGCTAAAGAGCTAACGGCTAAAAAATTAGAAAAACTCGAGACCGATCGCCGCCGAATGGGCGAGGTGATTCGGATTTTAAAGCGAGAATATCCTGAGGCGCATTGCTATCTCGATTTTAAAACCCCTTACCAGTTGCTTGTTGCGACGATTCTTTCTGCTCAGTGTACCGATGAGCGCGTGAATAAAACGACACCCGCTCTTTTTAAGAAATTTCCTGATGCCGCTTCGATGTCGAAGGCGAAGCTTTCTGAAATTGAAAAACTCGTTCAGTCGACTGGGTTTTATAAAAATAAGGCGAAAGCGATTTTAGAGACCTCGAAAGTTTTGACACAAAAGTATGACGGTGTGGTTCCTAAGACGATGGAAGAACTGACCCCACTTCGTGGAGTAGGGCGAAAGACTGCGAATGTGATTTTAGGAAATGCGTATGGCATTCCGGGTTTCGTCGTCGATACGCATGTGGGCCGTCTAGCTCGAAGAATGGGTTTCACGAAGCATAAGGACCCAGTAAAGCTCGAACATGAAGTACGGGAAATGGTTCCTGAAAAAGAATGGTCGATGTTTTCTCTCTGGCTGATCGCTCATGGTCGAGCGGTTTGTACTGCAAGGAAGGCGAATTGTGAAGAATGCCCTCTCTCTAAATATTGCCTGAAGGTGGGAGTTTTTTGACGTTCTGAATTTTAAGTAAATTCGAATAATTCTTAATTCGGCATCTTACTGGTCCGATAAAGGATTAATGCTCGTATCCTCTATCCGCCCCTTTTTAGTGATTTGTTTTTTTATCCCACTTACCTCGTTTGGTATCGGGACTGAGTTAGAGCCGCGGAAGTGTGATGTCCTTTTAAATCAGAGTGATTCGGATCTTTTTAAAAACGAAATCCTAGCGAATGCGGATACGGGAAGGTCTAAGCTTCTGCGTGATTATCCTGTAAAAAATCAGCGTTCCTATGGCTGCTGTTGGATCTCCTCGACTCTAGGAAAATTTGAGAGAGAGACTGAAAAGAAAATTGGGCAAGTCGTTCCTCTGAGTGAAAACTTTCTCATCCTGAGAAGTTTACAGTTTCGGATTCGAGAGGGGCTTTATTTTGGCGCTGATATTTTTCAGGGTGGCTGGGCGGAGACATCAGAATGGATGTCGAGAGTAGTGGGATTAATGCCTGAGGCTGCGTGGACACCTAACGTCGATCTTCGTGATCCCTATGTGGGCCAAGAGATTTTAGCGTATCTGAATCTCCAAATCTTACTCTATCAGAAAGAACTCAGTCATCTGAAGGCAGAAGGGAAGTCTTTAGTAGAAGCGGTGGAGTTAACGGAAAAAACAAAAATACGACTTTATAAATACCTGTCTAAGAGGGTAGGTGTTCCGCCGTATTCTTTTGAGGTAGCTGGTATAAGAACGACCGCTCCGAAATTTTCAAAAAAAGTTCTTGGATCCAAATCGAAGTATACTTTTACAGAGCTAAATCCAGTAGAGCCACGTGTAGCTCCTGAAGACGTTTTTTCAGCGGATATCCTTGATTCAAAATTAGGGTTGATGAGCCAATTTCCTGGATCGAAAAAAGTCATCCCCACCTTTTTAAAAGACGCTGACGAAGTGAATGAAAATATGATTTATTTTCGTTCTAAGCGCGAAAAATATAGTTCTAAAAAAATGAAATTAAAGAAAATCCATTCTGAAGTGATTGCCGCAATTCACTCTGGAGAAACGGTTCAGATCGCAGTTCGAATGGTGAAAGAATTTTACGATTCGAAAACAGGGGTGATGTCGATCACCGCAAATGGAAAAACACTTGCAGAAGCAAAAAAAACTAAGTTTAGAGGTGCGCATGCGATGCTCATCACCGGTGTCTACCGCGATGTGAAGAATAATTTACTGGGCTACCGCATACAGAATAGCTGGGGTGATAAGACGGGGATGATCGGGTACTATTATATGGACCGCGACTATTTCGACACTTATGTGCTCAGCGTGGGTATTCCTAAGAAGAACTGAATTAGAAAAGAATCTGAACGAGTACTGCGCTTGCGAGGCACACGGCTAGTCCAGAGACCATTCCGAGATGTAAATACTTCATAAAATCCCCCTTTTTAATTCTGTGCGAGTGAAACGAGTGTGAGCATCAGAAGTGATCCGGTAAATGTGATGCTCCAGAAGCAGGCTTTCGTCTTTTTAAGATTAAACTGCATAGGTATCGATCCCCCTTGTTTCTAGATGCAACATATCGCGTCATACGCATCGTGTCAATATCTGCTAAACATTGAAATTATTGGTGTTTTTATCTATGCACCCCACTGATGGCGAAGCTCTGCGGCATTTTTGCTCCGCTGTTCGTGTCAGCTTTTTTCGGACAATTTGGGGTCTTTATATTCTTAGATGAAACGCATATGAGTCGGATTAAGGACTAGGGATTTATTTACTTCCAACTATTGGAATTGTCTTATCCAGAGGTCCCGTCACCGAATCGATTAAATTACAGTCCTTATCGAAGATACCGCCACCGACCATGTTCATCTTGCGAGAATTGGATCGACTTTTCAGGAGCACAGAAAGAGGAACATGGTAAGAAACCGTACCATCAGGCTTCACCGATTTGAGCCAACCCATTTTAACTTCGACTACATTTGGCCAAAATGACGATTGCTCGAGTGAATGTATCAATTTGGCTTGCGCGATCTGGGAGTCACAGGGGCTCACGGACGCGTAAGTGACTCCATTGAAAGCGGTTAATAAAATTCCAAGGTAAAACGACTTCATTGGGTTATCCCGGTTATTTCAATTTGCCATCTCTCAAGTGAACAGTCTTTCACAGTTACTTGAAGAGAAACAAAAACGGTTGCAATACTATCCAAAGTTTTAAATCCGTGGCTTGCGCCGATATTTTTCGTTTTAGAGAGCAATCTTTGAGCTAATTCAGGGGTTACGCTGTCTGATCTCAGGGGCTCATTCCAGTTTTAAAATTACAGCTTGAATAAGTTGCATCTGCATTCGGATCGGTGATTGTAACGATCTCAGCTGACAAACTCTCATCAGAGTTTTTCTGCAAACGAATTGCTGTATAAACCCCAGCCGTGTCAGTCGTCGCTAACCAAATGCGCTTGTGTTCCTGATAGTCGACTCCGCCGTTAACCAACTGCCCGAGCTTTGCAGTGAATCGAGCGCTGGGATTCCCTTCCAGATTTAAGTGAATACTGTTTTCAGCCCGATCGTAGTCCAATTGAACTGCGCAGTCGATCACTGGATTTGGAGTAGGCTTCATCAACGAGTGCCCTGGGAATATCTCATTAGGAGGGATCATCATTTTGAATGCGACGATTTCTTCTGGGCCAAATTCGAACTGTTCGGCAAAGCCGTTCGTGGCACTTAAGGCGGCTAAAAATAGTAGAAGGCATTTCATAAATATTTATCCAAAGTTTTAATCCGCACCCTATGCGCGGAAAAATTTAATATTTCCGTGCGCGGATTTCGCGGTCGGCTTCCACGCGGCCGAGGCTGTCGATCAGGGCAGAGCAGCGGGTGCCGGAACGATCTTTTTTGCAGAAAATTCCGTTTCCGCGTTTTACCGTAGTCCCGCGAGCGGATGCTCGCGTGTCGATCGTCGATGCATCCATCGTACTCATGATGGCGTTTGCAGCTGCGCCGGTGATTTGGATTCCAACAGCATCGCTACCCAGCGGATTTACAGTGATTCGTCCTTCGACTGGATCAGCAGCAACTGCGCTTAAGCTCATTAAAAATACTAAAATACTTAATTTTTTCATGATGAAGATAACCCCTTGTGGCGATGTGATAACGCAGCAGATTAAATGACGCAATAGCTAAGTTTAGTTTAAAACTGAGTCCAAATCAGACCTCGAGAGGCGGATTTAATTCCCTTATTTTTCAGCTTGTTGTAGCTAAAGGGGACATGACCCCAGAACAAGTAAAACAACGAATTCAGGAAAAACTCGGACCCGGAACCGAGGCAGAAATCATCGACCTCACCGGCACGATGGATCACTACCAGGCCATCATTATTTCACCGACATTTGAAGGAAAGATGATGATGGAGCAACACCGCATGGTGATGGGATCCCTTCAAGCCGAAATTGATTCGGGAGAAGTCCACGCGCTGACGATGCGCACGTTTAGCCCAGTCCAATATAAAAAATACATCGGAGGATAAGTTTATGGCCCACCCACTCGTTTCGAAAGTTGAAGAAAAAGTAAAATCCGCTCCCGTCGTTATCTTTATGAAGGGAACTCCCCAGTTTCCTCAGTGCGGATTCTCTGCGCGTTCAGTGCAGGTTTTAAAAGCTGCAGGAGTCGAAAATATCGTCGGTGTGGATGTGTTAGCAGATGACCCACTCTGGGAAGCACTCGAAGATTTTACGAAGTGGCCTACGGTGCCACAGATCTTTATTAAAGGTCAGTTCATCGGCGGATGTGACATCGTCACTGAGATGTTCGAGCGTGGCGAGCTTCAGGATTTACTAAAAGCGTAAGTTATTTACCGACCTGCCCGTGAAGGGGCAGATCGGTAAATAAAGAAAATTCCTAGTTTGTTTTAGGAGTAACGACGACTGGCGCAGCCTTCGCTAACGAATCTTTAAATTCGTTATATTCTGTTTCCGCTTTTTCTTTTGCGTAGCCGTAGGACGACTGAAGTTTTCCAGCAATCGTCTCCATCTTTCCTTCGAAAGAGTCGATGTCACTGTCAGTGAGCTTCGCCCATTTCGTCTTAATTTTGCCTTTAAGCTCAGTCCAGTTTCCAGCTGCGATGTCTTTATTCATAAAATCATTTCCTTTTGGTTTCGAGATACATACTTCAGTGATCTGAAGCCGAAGGATCAGGTTTAACACCTAAACACGCGCGGCGGGGATAATTGTGCCTAACGAGGTGTGGTCGACTTGGTGATTAAACGCAGAGTAAGGTTTTCTTAAATACTTCTTCGAAAAGAGCTTTCTTTTGCTCAACCCGAAGGAGTTCGAGATCACCCGCTCCGCGCTTCGAACGGATCTGGATCTTTACTTGTTTACCCGAAACGCGAATAGCAGCTACGGTGACCTGTCCACGGTGATTTCGGTCGAGTGCATCCGCTACGCGGAGGAGTGCCAGAAGTTTAATGAAGGCGCTTTTCCGTTCTTCTTCTTTCGCAGAGTGCTTTCCGCTTTTCGAACTATTTTTTTTCGTCGTTTTTTTTGCGACTTTTTTAGGCCCGTTCTTCGTGAATACGCCTTCTAATTCAGGTCGGCCCACGCGGTGATACAGGCAGAGTCGCGCAATAAATTCCGACTCCCATTTTTCAAGCGGAGTGAAATCCGCATTTTTCGCGAAATAATAGGAATGCTCATCATGGTTGGTGGGTGAAATAATTTCACCGACATCATGCAGATAGGATGCAGCGATGAGGTAGGGTTTCCAGTCAGAGTTTAAGTGATGAACATTTTTAAGTTTATCAAACAGCAGTTCTGAAATTTTCGCCACCGTATCGAGGTGAATCATCTCGGGATGAACCTTCTCGACCCTTGCGCGAACATCATCCAGATGTTGCGAAAGAGGGGAGCGAATGTCCGAGCTCACGGCTTCTCTTTGCTCTTCTAGAATTCCATCCCGCAGCGAGAATTCAGTCGAGTCTACTTTTTTCGCCCCGGTGATATTCATGCACTCTTCAAGCAGGATTGCTCCGGCTAAAATCATGTCCACGCGTTTCGCTTCCATGCCGGGCATACCGAGAAGTTCGGTCGTCGTCATCGACGTCATTTGCTTGATGAGCTTTTTTAAATCGCCGCGTTCGACGGTTTTCGTCGCTTTACCTTTTTTAATCAGTTTTGCAATCGCGCGAACCGTTCCTGAGGAGCCGATCATACGGTCTACTTTCGGCCATCGTTCAGCGATCATCTTCGTGAGAAGTGCGCTCCGGATATAATTCCTAAGATGGTCGATCGGGTCTTCATCCGAGTCGGGAAGAGCTTTCGGAGGAGACGAGCGGAGGAAAACTTGCTGGAGGCGTGCAGTGCCGAGTGAGAAGCTTGTGGAGTGCGTGATTTTTTTTCCGCGGCAAATCGAAATCTCGGTGCTGCCCCCACCGATGTCGATCAGCCCAAACTTGCCTTTCAAGGATTTCTCATTCTTTAAAACGCCACGGGCAATGAGTTTAGCTTCTTCAGCGCCTGAGATGACCCGGATTTCAATTCCGGTTTTTTCGCGAATCGTATTTAGGAGGCGACCTCCATCAGAGGCTTCTCGGAGCGCAGCAGTTCCAAAGGCGACCATGCGATCGACTCTGAACTCGTCTGCCGTTTTTTTAAAACTTACGAATGCGTGGAGGGTACGGCGAATGGCTTCGGCATTAAGCTTGCCGAGCGTGAATACACCCTGGCCGAGCCTGACCATCATTTTTTCACGATGGAGGAGTCGTACTTGATTCTTAGTTCCGATTTGGTGGACGTCGAATCGGACCGAGTTGGTGCCGAGATCGATAATTGCGACTCGCAATTTATTTCATCGGGTTGGCTTTTTTCTTAAGCGCTTTCTTGCTGCGGCGCGTAGCAACCTTGTGATCCCAAGGTTCCTTAGCGGATTCATTATACGCGCGAGCGACGTCGCGAGCTCTCTTCTTACGTTTTGTAGCTAGTCTTTTTGCCATACCAAAGCTGTACAAAACTCGAGCGAAACCTTCAACCCCTGATTCGGCGTTGGAGTCAGAATTTTGGCGTTTTTAATATGACTTTAGGCAAACTCAGCCCTTGTGGTCGGAGCATTCCATGCCGAAACTATTAGACGGAATATATGTTGAGCCCTTTTCGCAAAGCTTCACCTCTACGCATTTTTAGTCTTTTTACGGTACTCGCAGGCGTACTGGTTCTCCCGCGTCTAACATCGGGCGAAGAAGCTTCGGTTCCTGTCGGATCCCCACCTCAGGTGACTCTGCGTGAAGTGATTGAGGGAAATTTACTTGGGATCCAAAAGGAGCCAGAGGAGTTACATGTTCGAGTGCGAAACTCCGCCCGGAAG